>NZ_JBQCXF010000044.1:0-17757 GCF_051956635.1 Neisseria sp. P0022.S010
GGTCGATGTGGCAGTGATTTCAACCCGATAAGCGGTATTGACCGCTTCGGATGCGCTGAAGGAGCGGACTGAAAGTGACGGGGAAAAACGGGCGAAAGTGAGGTGGTAGGATTGGCGGGCGGTCATGGTGTTGAATTTAAAGATGACAATGAATTTGATATATTAACTTGGATTATGCTGATGGTAAAGCGAATGGGATGAATGGGGAAAAGGCCGTCTGAAAGGTAATAAATCCAGTTGATTTCAATCCCCTTATCAACAAACCTTAAAACTCCCTCCGATTAAATTTTTAAGAAATTTGCGTAAATCAACTTCTAAATCTAACTGTTTTTTAATAACTATACCGCCCACTCATTTCTAATGAAAAAAGTACAAATTTAATGGAAAATACACACCTTCAAACTCAATTACTTTTAAAAAACGAATGTGCTCCTTCCTTCACATCCTCAAAAAAATCGGCAAAATAGTGCTGATCATCCCTATTTTTGCCCTATTGTATTTTTTGTCTGCTTGGATGATGGCTTCATTGCCGCTTAATGAAGAGCAGCCAAAAGGAGACATTACGTTATTTCTAGTCAGTAACGGCGTGCATACTGATGTAGTCATGCCGCTGAAGAATGATATTTTTGATTGGTCGGATGTCGTCAATCCGAGAGACACGCTTACCGCTGATCCTCAAATAACGCATATCGGTTTAGGCTGGGGAGAACGTAATTTTTATTTATACACGCCTGAGTGGAAAGATTTGACGTTCTCCAATGCCTTTGGTGCATTAAGCGGGCTGAACCGTACGCTGATTCATGTTACTTATTATCCTTTTGAACCGCGAGAAAATAGCCACGTCGTCAAATTTTTGGTCACGCCTGAGCAATACAGGAATTTAACCAAATCGCTCTTGGCCAGTTTTCAACAAGAAAATGGACAACCCATCTTGCTAAAAGGAATTCATCATCAGTCTAACGATGCTTTTTACGAAGCCAAAGGACGCTATCATTTATTCAATACTTGTAACACTTGGCTGAATGACAAATTGGTTGAAAGCGGCCTTAAAGGCGTGTATTGGACTCCTTTCTCTTCGCCCTTGCTGGAACAATACCGATAGCCTTCATGCTTCTCAATTTTTGGGTCTATGTAAAACTTCAGGCCGTCTGAACTTTTTCAGACGGCCCATATTTTCGATAAACCCTCAATTTTTTCATTGTATAGACAAAATTTTATAACAGCATTAAATATCAATTTAAACAAATAAACTGATTTTAAATTCCATAAAATAATTAAAATAAAGAAATTTTAGAATAAAATTGCTAAAACAAAAAATTAAACCTTGTTTAATTCCGCTAAAACCTGTAACCTGTATCAAAAATAAACAAGAGAGTCCATCATGTCCCAGCACCACCCTACCGACGATATTAAGATCAAAGAAGTCAAAGAGTTATTACCTCCAATCGCACATTTGTATGAGCTGCCTGTTACGCCTCAGGTTGCCAATTTGGTTTATAAAACACGTCATGAGATTTCGGATTTAGTTCACGGCCGCGACAACCGTTTGCTGGTCATCATCGGCCCATGTTCGATTCACGATACCAAGGCGGCGGTAGAATATGCGCAAAAATTGCTGCCCTTGCGCAAAAAATATGAGAAAGAGCTGCTGATTGTGATGCGCGTGTATTTTGAGAAACCGCGTACAACCGTTGGCTGGAAAGGCCTGATTAACGATCCGCACTTGGACGGTACGTTTGACATCAACTACGGCCTGCGCCAAGCGCGTCAGTTGTTGCTGACTTTAAACGAAATGGGTATGCCTGCTTCGACTGAATTCTTGGACATGATTACGCCGCAATACTACGCCGACCTGATTTCTTGGGGCGCGATTGGTGCGCGCACGACTGAAAGCCAGGTACACCGCGAATTGGCCAGCGGTCTCTCCTGCCCTGTCGGCTTTAAAAACGGTACGGACGGCAATCTGAAAATCGCCATCGACGCCATCGGCGCCGCCAATCATCCGCACCACTTCTTGTCTGTAACCAAAGCCGGTCATTCCGCGATTGTCCACACCAGCGGCAACCCTGACTGCCATGCGATTTTGCGTGGCGGTAAAGAGCCTAATTACAGTGCGGAACACGTTAAAGACGCGGTGGCGCAGCTTCAAAAAGCCGGCGTGAGCAGCAACCTGATGGTGGACTGCAGCCATGCCAACAGCCGTAAAGACTTCCGCAAACAAATGGACGTGGCGCGCGATGTTGCGGCGCAGCTGAAAGCCGGTGAAAAACACATTATGGGCGTAATGGTGGAAAGCCACTTGGTTGAAGGCCGCCAAGACAAGCCTGAAGTTTACGGTCAAAGTATTACGGATGCCTGCATCGGTTGGGATACGACTGAAGAATTGCTGGCCCTGCTTGCCGAAGCGAAAGGTTACCAAGCGTAAGTGCGACATCATTTAAAAGACCGGATACGTTCCGGTCTTTTTTGTGCCTGTCATTTTGATTTCTTCACTCGAGATACCGAGCAAATTTTAGTCAGGTTCAACATAAAAACAATATGTCAGAAAATATTCAGGCCGTCTGAAAAACCAATCATTCAGGTTTTCAGACGGCCTGCCCTACTTTTCTTTTCAATTAAAACGTGTGTTTAACCGTCGCAGTCACACTACGCGGCGTACCGTAAACGTGAATATCCGGCATGGTGCGGTAGCGTTTGTTGAACACGTTTTCAAAATCCAAACCAATGCGGGTAGATTTACCGATTTTGTAATGCACGGTCAAATCCAGCGTGGCGTATGGGCGTTGAGTCAATGCAGCGGCGGCGGCCGGATTGATGTCTGCCGGGTATTCGTCCAGTGTGTGGCTGCGGCTTTGCCAGTTGACGTTGGCCCCCAGGTTCAAACGGTCGGTCACGTCATACGCGGTAAAGAGTTTGAACAAATGAACCGGGTAAGACGGATGCAGTTGAACCCCTTCGCTGTCTTTGATTTTGGAACGTGCATAAGACGCATTCAGCAGCCATTTGTCACTCAGGCGGCCTCCGACAGAGAGCTCCACGCCTTTTGTCGTGGTGTTGTCGGCTGCGCGGTAGTATTCTTCGCCATTCGCGAATTTGCCTGCAACAACGCCCAAATGGTCGCGTTTGTTCATAAAGACGGAGGCGGAAGCATTCAGACGGCCGTCAAACCATGACGCTTTCAAACCAGTCTCGTAGGTTTTGCCACGCTGCGGTTTGAGCGCTGCGCCGTCTTTGGTCAGATAACGCACTTGCGGACGGAAAATGGTGGTGTAAGAAGCATAGGCGGTCAAATTGTCGCCGATGTCGTAGGTTACGCCCAAGTAAGGAATGAAAACGTTTTGTTTGTGGCTGCTGTGTGCGAATTTGTTACGGCTGGTGCTGTAACGGTACCGCCAATCTACAAAACGGCTGCCGCCGATAAAGGCGAGTTTGTCGGTCAGTTTGAAACGGGTCGAGCCGTAAACCGACAGGTTTTTCATGCGTGAAAAACCATCGCGCAGATACGGCATATCGGGTTTGGCGATGTTGCCGTCAAATTTACGCAAATCGGGAATCATCGACTCGCCTTCTTCATAGAAAGACAGGTTTTCTTTGTTGTCCTGATAGCTGATGCCGACATTGAACTCGTGCGAGCGGCCCAGCGCTGGATAATTGCCGTCCAAGGCCAGCGCAAAATTCTGATCGCGGTATTTGCTGCGGTCGCGGTCTGAAGTGAAAAGTGCAGAGTAATCGGGATTGATTTCAAATGTACCGGCAATGCCTGAAACGATGTCGTTTTTACCCGAAACATGGCTGTAATCACCAGTCAGTTTCCAGCCGTTGTCAAACTCATGGCTAAGGGAAGTGAATACTTCGGCACTGTTGTCTTTGCCGTATGCCCAGCGTGCGGAAGAATTGCTGCGTGGCGAAGATTCAAACGGTTTGAATCCGTCTTTGCGATTACCTGCTGCTGTCAGATAGCTGAAACGCGAGCTGCCGGTATTGCGGAAACGGTGTATTTCCGTACCGAGGCGCCATTGGGTTTGCGGCGTGAGATCGTAAGACAAAATGCCATAGAAAGTGTGATTGTGGCGCGAAGTGTTCGGCAGGTAATCGCCGCCGTGGTCGCTGACCAAAATGGCGCGGCCGCGCAAGGTATTGTCGGCATTCAGAGGATGATTGGCATCAAGGACGAAACGGTAGTGGTTCCACAAACCGACACCGGCTTCCACGCTGATGGCTGGCTTGGCAGTCGGTTTTTTACGTTCCAACGCAACCGTACCGCCCGGCTCGCCCATACCGCCGTTGGACAAACCGCTTGCGCCGCGCACGACGACGACTTGTTCGTACAATGCGCTGTCCAGATTGTTGGTGCCGCGGCGGATGGCTTTACCGTCGTAAAGGAATTTGGGCGCGCCGTCTACGGAAATGCTGTCAATCGCCTGACTGCGTGAAATAAACTGGCTGTGGCCGGAGACGTTGTTGCCCATTTTGCTGTGGAACATGCCCGGCGTTTGTTTCAACACGTCCTGCAAAGTATCCAAACCCTGGTCGTCCATTTGTTTTTCGGTGACGACAGACAAGGACTGCGGCGTTTCGCGCTGGGTCAGGCGGATGCCTGTCGCGGCGGAAGATGCGGGAATGGTGTAGTTGGAAGTAGTCTGTTTTCCGACACCTTGGACGGTAACTGTCGGTAAATCGACACGTTCTTGCGGCTGGCTATTTTCTACTTCGGTCGCGAAAGAATACGCCGAACACAAAGCCAGACTGACGGCAAAGCTTAATTTGCCATAGGGAAATACGGGTAGTGACATAGCTTCTCCAGTTAGCTGATGTTTTAATTTGGTGGCAGATTCTATCAAAAAGATGTAGTCCGATGAAACTATGTTCTAATCCCTATTTTCTAAGTAGTTTGTTTAATTAGAAATATTTATTTTTTTGCTAGTTATAAATAACTAAAAAGGCCGTCTGAAAACTGAATCATCAGGTTTTCAGACGGCCTCAATCTTTTTATCACAAAAAATCAGTCTGCCAATTTTCGTGCCAACTCTGCCAAATGTTTACCTTGTGCGAAGGCAATGTCGTTTTCTTCGGCGGTCAATGCCGGCTTGCTGTCGTGGCCGGAAACATGGCTTGCGCCGTAAGGCGTGCCGCCGCTTTGGGTATTGCTGAGCGCGGATTCGGTATAGGGAATGCCGCTGATGACCATGCCGTGGTGCAACAGGGGCAGCATCATGGTCAGCAGGGTAGTTTCTTGGCCGCCGTGCAGAGAAGATGTGCTGGTGAATACGGTGGCAGGTTTGCCGACGAGTTCTGCGCCGAGCCAAAGGGGAATGGTGCCGTCGATAAAGTATTTCATCGCTGCGGCCATATTGCCGAAACGTGTCGGGCTGCCGAGCGCGAGGCCGGCGCAATTTTTGAGGTCGTCGGCAGTCGCGTAGGGCGCGCCTTCGTCGGGAACGGCTTTTTCAACGGCTTCGCAAACGGTGGAAACTTTGGGCACGGTACGCAA
Organism: Neisseria sp. P0022.S010; assembly: GCF_051956635.1. Lineage (NCBI taxonomy): Bacteria > Pseudomonadati > Pseudomonadota > Betaproteobacteria > Neisseriales > Neisseriaceae > Neisseria > Neisseria sp. P0022.S010. The sequence goes on from NZ_JBQCXF010000044.1 coordinate 5,492, forward strand.
TACGGCTTCGCAACCGTCCACGCTTTCGATACCGCGTGCGATTTGGCGGGCAAGGTTGCGCGTGCTGCCGTTTTGGGAATAAAAGAGGACGAGGATTTTCAGGGGATTTGGGTTCATTTGGGGTTTCCGTTACAATGCTGTCAGGTTTCAGACGGCCTTTTGAATACTCGGGCCGTCTGAAAAGAAAAATTTCTATTCAAAAGTGGGAAAAGGTTATGCCGTTTTCGCAATGGTGGCAAGATTTTTTGAAAAGTAAGGGCGTGGCGTTTGCTTGGTTTGTCGTGCGCCGTTTTGATGACGAGCGTGTGCCGCAGGTGGCGGCAAGCATGACGTTTACGACGCTTTTGGCTTTGGTGCCCGTGTTGACGGTGATGGTCGTCATCGCTTCGGCCTTCCCTGTTTTCGACCAATGGTCGGGGGAATTTGTCTCTTTTATCAACCGCACCATTGTGCCGCAGGGCGCGGATATGGTGTTTGACTACATCAATGCGTTCCGCGATAAGGCCACCAAGCTGACGGCCATCGGCAGTGTGATGTTGGTCGTAACCTCGCTGATGCTGATTCGGACGATAGACAATGCGTTCAACCGGATTTGGCGCGTTAATTCGCAACGGCCCTGGATGATGCAGTTTTTGGTGTATTGGGCGTTGCTGACGTTTGGGCCTTTGTCTTTGGGCGTGGGCTTGTCGGTCGTGATCGGCCAGGTGCAATTGGTGGGCGGCTCGGAATGGCTGAGGGTTATCACTACGGTTTCATTTATTACGGCGCTGCTGTGGGGCTTGTACCGCTTTGTGCCCAACCGTTTCGTACCGGCCAGCCATGCTTTGGTCGGCGCGGCCGTAACGGCGTTTTGCTTGGAAACGGCACGCTTTTTGTTCGCTTGGTACATGGGCAACTTTGACGGCTACAAATCGATTTACGGCGCATTTGCCGCGGTACCTTTTTTCCTGTTGTGGCTCAACCTGTTATGGACGCTGGTATTGGGCGGCGCGGTTTTGACCTCGTCCCTGTCCTACTGGCGCGGCGAAGCGTTCCGCCGCAGTCTGGATGCACGCGGCCGCTTTGACGATGTATTGAAAATTCTGCTGCTGCTCGATTCTGCCCAACAAAACGGCAAGGCATTGCCGGTGCAGGAGTTCAGACGGCATATCAATATGGGCTTTGACGAATTGGGCGAGCTTTTGGAAAAACTGGCGCGACACGGTTATGTCTATTCCGGCCGCCAAGGCTGGGTCTTGAAAACGGGGGCGGAGTCCATCGACTTGGCGGAGCTGTTCAAACTCTTTGTCTACCGCCCGCAAACGCTCAACAAAGACAAAGTCAATCAAACGGTTGACCACATCATGCAGCCCTGCTTGGAAACTTTGAACATGACGCTTGCCGAGTTCGGCGCCCATACGAAAAAGCAATCCTCTTAAACCTGATGCCGTCTGAAAGCAAAAATATCAAGTTTCAGACGGCCTTTGCTATAATCGGCACACCACTGAATACAATATTCAACCTACAAGGAAAAATAGATGAAAACACCAGCCCTACTCTCTCTGCTCGGTTTGATTCCATCTGCCGCCTTTGCCGCCCACGGCGTAGGCCTCGGCCAACCGCCCAAATATCCGGCCAACTTCACTGCTTTCGAATACGTCAACCCCAACGCCCCCAAAGGCGGCACATTTACCACGCCTTTCCTCGGTGCTTTTGACACGCTTAACCCCTTTACCCTCAAAGGCAACCACGAATACGGCATCAGCATGCTGACGCTCGACACCCTGACCGAGCAAAGCATGGACGAACCTTACGCCGTTTACGGTCTGATTGCCGAAGACATCGCCTTGGCGCCGGACGGCCTTTCCGTTACCTTCAAAATCAACCCCAAAGCCAAATTCCACAACGGCGACCCCGTTTTGGCCAAAGACGTTGCCGCTTCATTTAACATCCTGACCAAAGACAAAGCCGCCGCCCCCATGTACCACTTCTACTGGAGCGACGTGGCCAAAGTAGAAACGCCCAACGATCGTACCGTCGTGTTCCGCTTCAAGCAGCGCAACTCAGAATTGCACATGATTCTCGGCAGCCTGCCCGTCTTCTCGCATAAAAGCTATCCAAAAGGACTGGCTGCCGCGCCCAACAGCCTGCCCATTGGTTCCGGCCCCTACCGTTTTGCCAAAGCCGAAAACGGCCGCATCAGCGAGTTTGTCCGCGACAAAAACTACTGGGCGCAAAACCTGCCCGTGCGCAAAGGTCGCTACAACTACGACCACATCCGCATCAAATACGTCAAAGACGAAGTTGTCCGCATCGAAGGGTTAAAAGGCGGCCAATATGACTTTGTACAAGAAAACGTCGCCCGCAACTGGGCGCGCGCCTACTCCGACGAAGTCCTCAAAAAACGCAACCTGTCCAAACACGAATGGCTGCAAAACAGCACCGCAGGCATGCAAGGCTTCGTCATCAATATGCGCCACAAGCCCTTGGACAATATTTACGTCCGCCGCGCCTTGATTGAAAGCTTCGACTACGAAAGCGTCAACAGCCGCATCTTCTACGGCGCATACCGCCGCACCGACAGCTTCTTCACCAACAGCACCATGGCCGCAACCGGCAAGCCCGACCGTGCAGAAACCGCATTGCTCAAATCATTGGGTACCAAGCTGCCCGAGGGCGTATTGGATCAAGACGTCCCTATGCCGCCGGTTACCGACCCCAAACTGGGCGTGCGTCCGAACCTGCTCAAAGCACGCGCCCTGCTTGAAAAAGGCGGCTATCAATACAAAAACGGCAAAGCAGTGGACAAACAAGGCAAACCGCTGACCTTTGAATTCCTCGCCCCCAGCAAAAACTATGAACGCATTACCGCCAAATGGCAGCGCGACCTCGCCAAAATCGGCATTACCATGAACGTGCGCACCGCCGATTCCGCCGTGTACCAAAAACGCATGAACGACTTCGATTTTGACGTAACCACCGGCTACTACGGCAACAGCGAAAGCCCCGGCAACGAGCAATACGACTACTTCAGCTGCGCCGCCGCCAAAACCGAAGGCAGCCGCAACCTTTCCGGCGTCTGCCATCCCGCGGTTGAAAAACTGCTGACCCATTTCAACAGCTTTACTAACCGCCAAGAGCTGCAAACCACCTCGCGCGCGCTCGACCGACTGATCCGCCACCAATACACCATCGTTCCAAACTGGTTCGCCGACCGCTACCGCGTCGTGTACCGTAACGATGTAGGCATTCCGTCCAAGCTGCCGAAATACTACGATCCCATCACCTTCGCCATGACCGCAGGCTGGAAGAAAAAGTAGTCGCATTTCGACAACACGCCCAAGCGGCTGAAAGCCCTTGACGCATAGCCTTTGGCATAAAAACCCATTATTCGTTTAAAACCAATTAATCCATCCAAACCAAATAATTACAAAAGAAAAAACAACTTAAAGCCAAATCAAAGGCCGTCTGAAAAATCCGTCAGCAAAAATCATCTGCAACGGAACATTTCAGACGGCCTTTTCGTCTCTTTTCAATCCAGTTTTGCAACCGAAACAAAATATCAAAAATTAACAAAAAAATTGCAACACAATACTCTCAAAATTTACAAAACCGTGTACACTTCCAACTTAAGATTTTGAATTATAAGAATAATCGTAATAAGAACTACAATCATCTCAATTTAACCAATATCAAGCGTTCATATAACAAAAGGAACAAAAACATGGAAATCAAACGTCTCTCTACCATTCTCAAACTGATTGCCAACCCCGAACGCATGGCCATCCTTTTCCTGCTGCTCGACGGCGACCGCAGCATTACCGAACTAGCACAAGCACTCGGCTCCTCCCCGACCGGCATCGCCAACCACCTCGCACGCCTGCGCACCGAAGGCATCATCGATTTCACGCGCTACCACCGCATCATCGAATACCGCCTCATCTCCGAAGAAGCCATCACCATCCTCAATACCCTGCGCACGCTCAAAGACCCTGCCGAATAAACAAATTATTCCACATCACAACAACAAGGCCGTCTGAAACATCAGCTTTCAGACGGCCTGCCACTTTCAACCCATATCGAAAAATAAACCAATCCGCTATACAATACCGCCCATGCCCACAGGCGCCATCCGCCGTCTTCCCACCCAACAGCACACACGGAAACATCATGAAAATCGCCACTTGGAACGTCAATTCCCTCAACGTCCGCCTGCCCCAAGTACAAAACTGGCTGGCCGACCACCAAGCCGACATACTCGCCTTACAAGAACTCAAACTCGACCAAGACAAATTCCCGGCCGCCGCCCTGCAAATGATGGGCTGGCATTGCGTCTGGAGCGGCCAAAAAACCTACAACGGTGTCGCCATCATCAGCCGCCACGAACCGCAAGACGTACATTGCGGCCTGCCCACCCTACCCGACGACCCGCAACGCCGCGTCATCGCCGCCACTATCAACGGCGTGCGCATCATCAACGTCTATTGCGTCAACGGCGAAGCCCTGGACAGTCCCAAATTCCAATACAAAGAACAATGGTTTGCCGCATTGACCGAGTTCGTCCACGCCGAAATGGCCGTACACCCCAAACTCATCCTGCTCGGCGACTTCAACATCGCCCCGGCCGATGCCGACTGCTACGACCCCGAGAAATGGCACGAAAAAATCCATTGTTCCTCCATCGAAAGACAATGGTTTAAAAACCTGCTCGACCTCGGCCTGACCGACAGCCTGCGCAAAGTCTACCCCGAAGGCGCGTTCTACACATGGTTCGACTACCGCGGCGCCATGTTCCAACGCAAACTCGGCCTGCGTATCGACCACATCCTCACCAGCCCCGAACTTGCCGCCAACCTTACCGACGTCACCGTCGACCTAGAAACCCGCGCCCAAGAACGCCCCAGCGACCATGCACCGGTAATCGCCGAGTTTGACTGTTAGATTTTGAGTGAATAAACAATAAGTCCGCCTGAAAACTGGATTTCAGACGGCCTTGGTATTGTGCACAATAAAATATAGATTGAATTCTCAAATCTATTTGTTTTTGAGATTACAATAAGAACAAAGTTTGAAAATTTAGGAGTACATATGTTACTAGATATTAATGAGGATTTTAAATTAGTCTATGATCTTTCTATTGAAATAGAAAGAGATCCAAGCTTTATGCATCTGGTTCAACAAGTAACCCTAGACCCCAATAAGCCGCATGTTGGTTTAAAAGGGAATTTAGGGTTATATGGATCTGAACTCTGGTGGGAAAATATAAAAAACAAAGTGATGAAAACAAATATTATTAGAGGAGTAATAAAAAGATGCTATAAAGCAGGCCAAGATAGCCAAGACTCGGTTAATTCATTCGAACTGATATTGCCTGATGGCCGAACATGGAATGAAAGTATCTATACAAATAACAGAAAAGATATTAACCTTTTTAAAATTGGTCATGAAGTTATTATATTTTATGCACATGATGAAATAAAACCATCTAATGGTATTAATGAACAAATAAGATATGCTGATACAGTTATTGAAATGGCTATATCAAAAAATGTTGTTATGGGCTACGCTGATAAATCTAGGTTTGTAAGATTTTTAATGTCTTTACGTCTATTGAAAACCAAAATATGAAAAAAGGTCGTCTGTTAATATTCAGACGACCTTCTTATTTTTACCTTTCAGACGGCCTTTAATATTTCCAATCAACCCAACGTTACCATCTCAATCTGCTCCATACTTCTACCCAAGAAGCGTTCGCCGATGGTGCGGAAGCGCAGTGGGATGTCGCTGACGTAGAAACGGTAATCCGGATTGTCGTTTTCCGTGTTCAGCAAACCTGCTTGCGCCAAGGCTTTGGCGGTGGCTTCGGCGGTGGTGATGGCGGAATCGACCAAGGTAACATTTTGTGCTTCACGGCCGATAAGCGGTTTGAGCAGTGGGAAGTGGGTACAACCCAACACCAGCGTGTCGATGTCGTCAGCCAAAAGCGGCTTCAGGTATTCGCGCACGGTCAGACGGGTGACTTCGTGATCGAGCCAGCCCTCTTCCACCAATGGCACAAGCAGGGGCGCGGCTTGCGTGCGCACCAGCGTGTCGTTGTTTTGCGAATGGATGGCGCGCGCATAGGCGTTGCTGTTGACTGTGGTATTGGTCGCGATAATGCCGATTCGGTTGTTTTTGGTGGTTTGCAAAGCGGCTTCCGCGCCGGCGGAGATGACGTCCAATACAGGCATATTGCCTGCTTTTTGGCGGATTTTTTGTCCGGCAACGGCGGCAATGGTGTTGCACGCGATGACGAGTGCCTTGACATCGTTTTCCAGCAGGAAATCGACAATCTGCATGGCGAAGGTTTCGATGGTGGCGCGGGATTTGGTGCCGTAGGGAACGCGTGCAGTATCGCCAAAATAGATGATGTTTTCCATCGGCAGGCGTTCCATCAGGGCGCGGACATTGGTCAAGCCGCCGACGCCGGAATCAAATACGCCGATGGGGCGTTGTTTGCTGGTACTCATGGTTAATTTCTTCAATATAGAGTTAAGGCCGTCTGAAACCGTTTTTCAGACGGCCTGAAGGTTAAACATATTCTTTTTTATCGTTTTCCATCCAAGCCTGATGCGAGCAAACCCACAACAGTACGATACCGCACACGGTCGAGCTCAACATCATACCGGCCATTACCAAGGCAGAACCATTATGCAGCCAAGTCGTGGCCATACCGACCGATGCGCCGATAAGGGATTGGAACACGCCTAAAACCGCATTTGCGCTGCCGCCCTCTGCGCTGAAATAGCTCATAAAGCAGGCTTGAGTGTTCGCACCGACCAAGCCTTGCGTACCGACTGAAAACATCACGCACAGCACCAAAGCCCACAAAGGCGGCAAAGACAGTAACAACACCAAAACAGCCATCAGCAAATTGGCGACAAATTGGACGATAATGCCCCATTTGAGGATGTTTTGCGGATGCGTACCGGTTTTCAAACGCCACGCGGTAACGCGGTTAAACGACATCATGGTAATGATATTGAGCGCAAATATCCAAGCATATTGGTTTGGTGAAACATGATACAGTTGTTGGTACACGAACGACGATTCGGTCAAAAAAGCAAACATCGAACCGAAACTGAAAGCTTGGAAAAACAAATAGCCCATCGCGGCACGCGTCCTCAAAACACGTTTAAACCTGCCGGCCACCACGCCGAACACGTCCATGCTGATTTTGCCTTTTTGGTGCGGCTTGGGCAGGAAATACCACATCAATCCCCAAAGCAGCAGCGAATAGCAGGCCAGAAAACCGAAAATCATGCGCCAGCCGCCCAAATTCTGCAAGCCCGCACCAATCATCGGCGCCATCAGCGGCACAATCATCAAAATAATACCGATTAAGGCAAACATCTGCGCGGCTTTGCGTCCGGAATAATAATCGCGCACCATCGCACCGGAAATTACCACGGTCATCCCTGCGCCAAACGCCTGCACGGCACGCAAGTTCAGCAGCTGCTCGACATTATTCACCATCGTCAAACCGACAACGGCGGCAAAGTAAATGCTCAAGCCCACCAAGGCGACAGGTTTGCGGCCTTTAATATCCGAAATCGAACCGCCGACCACCTGGCCAAACGCCACGCCAAACATAAAAAAGCTCAGGCTTTGCTCAATACGGTGGATGTCCGAACCCAGCGACTTCGCCATTTCGGGAATCGCAGGCAGATAGGCATCGACAGAAAACGGCATCAGCGCGACCAACATCGCCATCAGCACGGCCATGGTTTTTTCGCCCAAAGGGGCTTGTTGTGCAGTCATTCCGATTTTCGCTTTCGTAACAAATATTCAAAAAACAAAGAAAACAACCGCCTTGTCAGACGGTTGCGGATTGGATGGAATTATAGCAGATTTCAACCCCGTCCAATCACTGCACAAAAACCTTTGCAAAACTTAAGGCCGTCTGAAACTTCGTTTGGTTGAATCCCCCCGCCGCAAACGTTAAAATGCTTGTTTTTTAAGACAACACATTGTTTCACATCACGGATTCTAAGGAATAATCATGACTACATTTCAAATTGCGCGTGCCGACGGGAAAACGCTCGAAATCCAAGGCAAAATGGCCAACCGCCACGGCTTGATCGCCGGTGCGACCGGTACGGGTAAAACCGTTACCCTGCGCCGCATGGCGGAAGCCTTCAGCAGCGAAGGCGTCCCTGTATTCTTGGTCGATGTCAAAGGCGATTTGTCGGGCATCGCGCAAGCCGGTGCCAACAGCGGCAAAGTGGGCGAACGCATCGCCGAGTTTGATTTGGGCGAGCAATGGCTGCAAAGTTTCCCCGTGCGCTTTTGGGATGTTTACGGCGAAACCGGTATTCCCGTACGCGTAACCGTTTCCGAAATGGGCCCTATGCTTTTGGCTCGCCTGATGAATCTGAACGACACGCAGGAAGGCCTGCTCAACCTCGTGTTCAAAGTTGCCGACGACAGAGGCTGGCACATTCTGGACTTGAAAGACCTGCGCAGCATGCTGAAACACGTTTCCGACCACGCTTCGGAATACCGTACGCAATACGGCAACGTCTCCGCCGCCAGTATCGGCGCGATTCAACGCCAACTGCTGACTTTGGAAAACGAAGGCGCAGAAAAATTCTTCGGCGAACCTTCCCTCAACCTGCAAGACTGGATGCAGACCGACAACGGTAAAGGCGTCATCAACATCCTCAATTCCGAAAAACTGATGCGCTCGCCGCGTATGTACAGCGCGTTTTTGCTGTGGATGTTGGCAGAATTGTTTGAAACCCTGCCCGAAGTCGGCGATTTGGACAAACCAAAATTCGTGATGTTCTTCGACGAAGCGCATTTGATGTTCGACAATGCCGCCAATGCACTGGTCGAACAAATCGAACAAGTCGTGCGCCTGATCCGCTCCAAAGGCGTGGGCGTATATTTCGTCACCCAAAACCCGCTCGATTTGCCCGACACCATTCTCGGCCAACTAGGTAACCGCGTACAACACGCCCTGCGCGCCTTCACGCCGCGCGACCAAAAAGCAGTCAAAGCCGCCGCCGAAACCTTCCGCAGCAATCCGAATATCAAAGTTGCCGAAGCGATTGCCGAACTGGGCGTCGGCGAAGCACTCGTTTCCTTCCTCGACGAAAAAGGTATGCCCGAGCCGGTAGAACGCGCGCTCGTCCTGCCGCCGCAATCTTCCTTGACCCCGCTTGCCGCCGAAGAGCGCAACCGCTTGTTCCAAAACGACGATTTATATCCGACCTACAAAGACATGGTGGACAACTATTCCGCCTTTGAAGCCTTAGCCGAAGCAGACAGCCAAGCAGCCGCTGAAAAAGAAGCCGCAAATGCTGCCAAAGAGCAGGAGAAAGCACAAAAAGCCGCAGAAAAAGAAGCCGCCAATGCCGATCCCGGCATCCTCGGCGGATTGCTCGGCGGCTTGAGCGGCGGACGTAAAAAATCCGGCCAAGGTTTGGGCTACAACGTTGCCGATGCCATCGGCAGCCAAATCAACCGCCAAGTAACCAACGCCATTTCACGCAGCGTAATGGGCATTATTAAAAATATGTTCAAATAATCAGCCTGCAAACATAAAAGGCCGTCTGAAAATCAATTTCAGACGGCCTTTTGTTTATCAATCCAATCAGTTCTTCATCGATTGAACCGGAGCCGGGATTCTACCGCCTCGGTTGACGAACACTTCGCAAGAACCTTCTTTAACCGGCATTACAGGTGCGTAGCCCAGCAGGCCGCCGAACTCGACGCTGTCGCCGACGGTTTTTCCGGTTACCGGAATGATGCGCACAGCAGTGGTTTTGCTGTTGATCATGCCGATGGCGGCTTCATCGGCGATGATACCGGAAATCGTGTGCGCAGGCGTGTTGCCGGGGACGGCAATCATGTCCAAACCAACGGAGCAGACAGCGGTCATGGCTTCGAGTTTGTCCAGCGTCAGCACACCAGCTTCGGCAGCGGCAATCATGCCCTCGTCTTCCGAAACGGGGATAAACGCGCCGCTCAAACCGCCGACCGCGCTGGAAGCCATCATGCCGCCTTTTTTCACGGCATCGTTCAGCAAGGCCAAAGCCGCTGTCGTGCCGTGCGTACCGCAGACGCTCAAGCCCATTTCTTCAAGAATGCGTGCCACCGAGTCGCCGACGGCAGGGGTTGGTGCTAACGACAAGTCGAGAATACCAAACGGGATATTCAGCATTTTTGAAGCTTCGCGGCCGATGAGTTCGCCCACGCGGGTAATTTTGAAAGCGGTTTTCTTCACGACTTCCGCAACTTCGGTCAATGTTGTTGCATCTGAGTTTTCCAACGCGGCTTTTACGACACCCGGACCGGATACGCCGACATTGATAACGGCATCCGCTTCACCCGAGCCGTGAAACGCGCCCGCCATAAACGGATTGTCTTCCACCGCATTGCAGAACACGACGATTTTGGCGCAGCCGAAACCTTCGGGCGTGATTTCGGCCGTGCGTTTGATGGTTTCGCCTGCCAGCTTGACCGCATCCATATTGATACCGGCGCGCGTGCTGCCGATATTGATGGAGCTACATACGATATCGGTAGTCTTCATGGCTTCGGGAATGGAACGGATCAGCACTTCATCTGAAGGCGACATACCTTTTTGCACCAGCGCGGAAAAGCCGCCGATAAAAGACACGCCTATCGCTTTGGCTGCCTTGTCCAAAGTTTGCGCCACGCTGACGTAAGAATCAGCATGGGTGGCCGCGGCGATTTGGGCAATCGGCGTGACGGAAATGCGCTGATTCACAATCGGCACGCCATATTTGGCAGACAGATGTTTCGCCGTCGCGACCAAGTCTTTGCCGACCGTGGTGATTTTATTGTAAATGTTTTGGTTCAACACATTGATATCGCTGCTGATGCAGTCGTGCAAATCAATGCCGATGGTAATGGTGCGCACGTCAAAATTCTGGTCGGCCACCATTTTGACGGTTTCTAAAATCTCGCCGGATTGAATACTCATGGCTCTCCCTCCGACTTAAATACGGTGCATGGCTTGGAAAATTTCTTCGTTTTGCATACGGATATCAAGCGCGAGTTTTTTGCTCTCTTCCGCAAACAAATCCAAAATCCCTTGACGCGATTTGGTGCATTTTGAAGTGTCTACCAAAATAATCATGGTAAAAAAATCGTCCATCAGCTGTTGGCTGATGTTGAGAATATTGATTTGGTTTTCCGCTAAAATTTTGGAAACGTCGTACACAATGCCCACACGGTCTTTACCGATGACGGTGATGACTGAATTGTTCATAACGCTGTTTCTCCTCATAGGATATTTGAAAAATGTTGACAATTATAACACTCAGGCCGTCTGAAAAACTGTTTCAGACGGCCTGAGTATTCAAATTTCAATTTTAATTATCGCCCTGCTTTCAAAGCCTGCCACAGGCGAACGCTGAGTTTGCTCGCATCGGTTGACTTGGGAGAGACGATAAAGCTTTTTTCCATCAATTCCTTACTTGGGAAAATCGATTCGTCAGAGGTGTATTTTTCATCCATCAAATCCCGCGCCGGACGGCTGGCCGGGCCATAAGTCACATAGTTGCCGTTTTTGGCCGCCGTTTCCGGGTTGAGCGTGTGATTGATGTATTTGTGTGCATTAGCCACGTTTTGCGCATCACGCGGAATCATCAGCGAATCCACCCAAATACCGACGCCGTTTTTCGGTGTCAATACTTCGATTTCTACGCCGTTTCCGGCTTCTTTGGCACGGGTTTTGGCAATATTGAGGTCGCCGCCATAGCCTACCGATACGCAAAGGTTGCCGGCAGCCATATCGTCGATATAGCCGGACGAGGTAAAGCGTTTGATGTCGGGACGCACTTTTTTCATCATATCGACGGCGGCTTTGATGTCCTCAGGGTTTTCGCTGTTCGGGTCTTTGTCCAAATAATGCAAAGCCAAAGGAATCTGCTCGATGGCGCTGTCGAAATAGCTGATGCCGCAGGATTTCAGTTTTCGGGTGTATTCAGGGTTGAACACCAAATCCCATTCGTTTTCAGGCAGCTTGTCCGTACCCAAAGCCTTTTGAACCTGCTGTTTGTTAATCGCCAGCGTATTGATACCCCAGAAATAAGGGACGGCATATTCGTTGCCCGGATCGACGGTTTCCATCATTTTTAACAAATCGGGATCGATATTGGCGTAATCGGGAATTTGCGATTTGTCGATTTTTTGATACGCGCCGGCTTTAATCTGACGGCCGACATTGGCAATAGACGGCGCAACCAGGTCATAACCCGACTTGCCGGTCAGCA
>NZ_JBQCXF010000045.1:0-17458 GCF_051956635.1 Neisseria sp. P0022.S010
TGGTCGCAAACAGTTGGCTGCCGTTAACGGCGTCTTTGCTGTTGGCATTGAGGTCGCCGTCGGCCACGTTGGTCACTTTGTTACCGGCGGCATCGATACCGGACTTGGTCAGGCTAGGACCGCCTGCAACTTTCACACCGTCGTTGTTCACGGTGGTGTCGCCGGCTTCGACGCTGTTCACTACCAGGTCTTTTTTCAGCTTAACGGTCACTTTATCGTCTTGGGCTTCGGTGGTGATGTTGTCGTCGCCGGCAACGGTCACGGTGGAGCCGAGTTTTTCGATATTGGTGCTGCCGTTGTCGCCGTTGAAGGTCAGGCCTTTGCTGTCAACGGTGGTTTTGGCATCTACGCCTTTTTGGATGTTATCTTTAGTGCTTTGAGCGAGATCGATACTGTAATTAGTTGTGACTGCGCCATCGGATGCAGTTGTAGTATTGGAGGTCAAATTCAAAGCATTGGAAACTTGTACAGTTGCTTTATCTGCGCTGACGGTATAAGTGGTTTCTTTGCCTGAAGTTGTTTTATTAACGTGCGTGTTGCTGCCTGCCGCTACATTGGTTGTGGTTTTGGCATTATTGATGGCATTGGCTACATCACCAGCAGTCGCTACACCGGCAGTCGGTGCGGACACTGTGCCATTATTATTGACAGACAATGTGCCTTGAGTGACGTTGATTTGAACTTTTGATGCATTCTCGCCATCGGTAACTGCAACGGTCGTCAAGTTGCCATTAGCGTAGTTGACTGTACCGTTGTTATTGATACGGGATTTGTCTGTACCGTTTTGTTGGATATTGTGTCCAACATTGTTCATAACTGTGTACAGTTGGCTACCATTAACTGCATCGGTTGAAGTGGCGGAAATACGGCCTGCGGCAACATTCTGGATTTGGCGTTCATTGCCTGCGCTGCCTACAGAAACCGCGCCTGTTTTAGAGGATGAAGAAGCAGCATAGCTGACATTGGTCGCAGCGCCGCTATCGTTTTTGAATGAGGCATTTTTAGCTGTTGCATCAAAATTATTGGCAGTGCCAACAGCACCATTGCCCAATGCAACAGAGCTACCAACCGTAGTCGTCGCACCATTACCCAACGCAACTGAATCGCTTCCAGTCGCTTTTGCATTATTACCGCCGGCAAAACTATTCTGCCCGGCAGCTTGGGCTGAGGAACCAATAGCGGTGGAATAAAGGCCTGAACTGTTTGCCTGCTTACCAATGGCGATAGAATAAGCTTGCATTGTCTGCGCCTGATGACCAATTGCAACAGAATCATCACCGACTGCATTTGACAAATAGCCCATTGCCGTACCGTTATTTTGTGCTGCTGCCCTTGCACCGACAACAGTTGCATTTTCGTAGTTGGCTCTACTGTGAGCACCGACGACTATAGAGTAATTGCGATCATTTTCTGTGTTCAAACCTATGGCAATAGAGCCTGTACCGCGGGAATTGGCATTAGAGCCTAAAGCCACGGCTCCCACAGTTCCTGAAGTTACAGTTGCATTTGGGCCAACGGCAACAGAAGACGAACCAAGTACGTTGGCATTATGGCCCAAGGAAACACTACCCGTCGCACCTGTACTTGTTGCCGCATTCGGTCCGATGGCAATCGAATTGGTTGCTTTTGCGCCATCATTATTCCAGTTTTTCGTACCGTCAGTTTTGCCTTCTTCTGACTTAACAGAAAAATAACGAACGCGTTCAAGCGCATTCAATACGCCATAAAGTTGAGAGCCGTTGATGGCATCAGTAGAAGTAGCAGAAATATCGCCAGGGGATACATTGATAATTTGGCGTTCGTAACCTTGAGAACCAACAGACACAACATCACCGGCATCGGTAGTTTGACCGCCTGCCCAAGTGTAGGTTACACCCATAATTTCGCGTTGAACGTATGCCCGACCTTCTTTATCGGTTTTAGAAGCCGTACCCAAAGCTACAGAGTTCAGCAAAGTTGCTTTTGCACCTGTACCCAAAGCTACACCGCCAAAGGCAGTGGCCTGAGATTTGGTACCGATAGCCAGAGACAAATCGGCAGATGAATTAGACTGCACACCTAATGCAACAGAACCTTGACCGGCAATAGTATTACCATAAGAACCGTGATTCATCGTATCACCAGTCATCTCTTTATAAATATCACGCAGACTTTTACCGCTCAGCGTATATTCACCGGTCTTTGCACCTTTTTCATTATATTTGATGAATTTATCCGTTGCATTGCCAGAATATCGAGTACTACCTACCGAATCTAAATCATCACCACCAATAGCAACAGATGAATTACCATTAGCCAAGACATTGCCGCCAACCGCAATAGATTGGTCTCCCTTTGCCCACGCACCCTCAGGTCTGCCCTGTGGATCAACACGGTTACCTGAACCAATAGCAATAGACTGGGTTATCTTAGAACTACTTGAATCGCCTACTCGAGCCGTATTACCAATAGCAATATTATTGTGCGTTACATTCACATTCATAATATTTTGCGAAAGAACTCCAGATGCACGTCCAATAGCAATCGTACCAAGTCCGGTTGCATTCGCGTCTGCACCAAGTGCAATAGCACTTGATGCTGCATTACCCGAAGCTGGAGAATTTGCCACTGCACTTTTACCGATGGCAATGGTATTTCCAGTTTGAGCTTGGGCTGAATTACCTATGGCGATAGACTCACTTTGATAACCCACTGCATTGGTACCGATTGCAATGGCATTTTGCGCATTGGCTGCAGCCTGACTGCCGCTGCCAATTGCAATGCCGTCTTGACCTCTTGATGTGCTGGATTGGCCCAAAGCCATTGAGCCTATACCAAATGCTTGCGCCGAATTACCCAATGCTGTTGTGTTCGTATTATTGGCAAGAGCATTCTTACCTACCGCTGTCGCTTGCGTACCATTTGCTTTGGAATCTGCACCCAATGCTGTTGAATCTGCAGAAACAGCATTGGCACTTTTACCTATCGCTGTTGCATTTGAACTACTTGCACTTGTATCTGCACCCATCGCAACAGCATGATTTTGAGTAGCTTTGGCATTTGTACCAACAGCAAGGCTGTTATTATGTGTTGCATTTGCACTCGTACCTACCGCAACTGCACCATTAGCCGTAGCATTGGCTGATGCTCCTACTGACAGGGCACCAATACCGGTCGCTGTTGCACCACTAACCGCAGTAGCACTGGTCGGAGGATCAACCGCAATTTTTCCTTGTTGAGCAGTTGCCGCATACGAATTACCTGCACCCAAAAGAGCTGCCGAAATTACTGTCAATCTGAAAACTGTCGCAATACCATTTTTACCGGATTCGGCAGATACATCTGTACTGTTTTGTTCTGCGGACGATTTCACACGGCCTTTGGCTAATTCGGACGTTACAACGAAAGATTGAATCGTACGGTTCCAAACGACTTTAAATATCTTATTCATTAGTGTGTCTTTCTCTTTTTATGATGAGTAAAAGCGTAGGCGTGAGCATGACGCTACTTTAAAAAATCTATTGCGGAGGATTTCCCTGCAAAATGCTTGCTTCGAGCTGACGTTTATTGTCACTTTAAGACGAAATTTAGGTCTTTCACTATCTCGAAATGAAATAGTATTTCATACTTACTAAATATCCGCTAGTCAGAAATATCAACCGATTATCTTTAATTTCTAAATGAAATTACGGCTTTCAACCAAAAAACCAATCATCAAAAGGGTTTCAGCCATGTTTCTATTGATAAGCGGTTTGTTGTATTCCATTGACAAGTCATAAGCAAGTACAGTAATCATGCAACTCATATGCCAATTATTTAAAATATTATTTATTAAAAAACGAAAGAAAAAGGCCGTCTGAAATGTTTCAGACGGCCTTTAATGAAATGATATTGAACAACTACTTACATTGAATAATTTGGTTTTTAAGCTATCAATAAAATCGGCAATATGCTTTTAATACATAATAGAAAGAACACGCATATCCCTACTTATACAAACGCGGGTGGTTTTACAAACCGAATACGGCAATATCGCCCTTGCCTTGACGAATCAGCTCGGTACCATCGGTCATATCGATAACCGTCGTCGGCTCAGTACCGCACCAGCCACCATCAATAACCAAATCAACAGCATGCTCAAGACAGTCTCGGATTTCGTATGGATCGGTCAATGGCTCGTCGTCTTCGGGCAGCATGAGGGTGCAACTTAAAATAGGTTCGCCCAATTCTTGCAAAAGCGCCAAGGCAGTAGCGTTATTGGGAACACGCAGGCCGATGGTTTTGCGCTTGGGATGAAGCGTGCGATTGGGTACTTCTTTGGTTGCCTGCAAGATAAAGGTGTAGCTGCCGGGCGTAGCTGCTTTAAGCTGGCGGAATTGGGCATTATCTACTTTGGCGTAAGTACCCAATTCGCTCAAATCGGCACACATCAAGGTCAGATGGTGTTTTTGATCGATTTTGCGGATTGTGAGAATGCGCTCCATCGCGGTTTTGTCGCCTAGTTTGCAACCCAGCGCATAGCAGGAATCCGTAGGGTAAACGATGACACCGCCACTGCGGACAATATCGGCGGCTTGTTTGATGAGGCGGTCTTGGGGATTATCGGGATGGATGGCGAAAAATTGTGCCATGTTTTTTTTCCTTATCATTCTAATGGTTTGTTGTTTGACATTTTAAAACTTATTTGGCCGTCTGAATATTGGATTTCCACCACCATGAATGGATTTAGCCTCTGCTACAACACGGCTGCACCCAGTGATACCTTATATACAATTTTGATTTACCGGCTAATATCGAAAGTCAATTTAATACACTATATAATGCGTTATTTTGTTTGAAAGTCATCTCAATGCCTGCTTCTTCCCTACCTTCCCGCCGCTTGTCTGTTGCCCCCATGCTCGATTGGACAGACCGACACTATCGCTTTATGGCGCGACAAATTACACGCAATGCTTGGCTTTATAGCGAAATGGTCAATTCAGGCGCAGTGGTTTACGGAGATAAAGACCGCTTTTTGAGTTTCAACGAAGGCGAGCAACCGGTAGCTTTACAGCTTGGCGGCTCAGATCCGCATGACTTGGCAATCGCTACCAAAGCGGCTGAAGCGTATGGCTATAATGAAGTCAACCTAAATTGCGGCTGCCCCAGCCCACGCGTTCAAAAAGGCGCTTTCGGCGCTTGCCTGATGAATGATGTAGATTTAGTGGCAGATTGTTTGAACGCGATGCAGGATGCAGTTGAAATTCCGGTGACGGTCAAACACCGCATCGGTGTAGACAGACAAACAGAATATCAAGTCGTAGCAGATTTTGTGGGAACATTACACAAAAAAACAGCCTGCCGCACATTTATCGTCCATGCGCGTAATGCTTGGTTAGACGGTTTATCCCCGAAAGAAAACCGCGAAGTCCCGCCACTCAAATATGAATACGTCTATCGCTTAAAACAAAATTTTCCCGACTTGGAAATTTTGATTAACGGCGGCATCACCACCAACGAAGAAATCGCCGAACATCTGAAATTTGTCGATGGGGTCATGATCGGGCGCGAGGCTTATCATAATCCAATGCTGATGCGCAATTGGGATGTACTGTTTTACAACGACACACACGCACCAATCCAATACGCAGATTTAGCAGCTTGGCTATACGCATACAGCCGCGAACAAATCGCCTCAGGACGCGGCACCATCCTACGCCACATCGTCCGCCATGCCCTAGGCTTGATGCACGGCCTAAAAAATGCCCGCACTTGGCGCCGTATGCTCTCAGATGCCGCCTTGCTGAAAGACAACGACGGCAGCCTGATTCTAGACGCATGGAAAGAAGTCGAACGCGCAAATATTTGGGACTAATGCCATATAGTGCGAATAAATGAAAGGCCGTCTGAAACATCCGTTTTCAGACGGCTCTCGTCTTTTCACCACTACATAAAACAAATTCGCAACACTCCTGATAAGACAATTTGTCGCCCATCTGAACTCAATATATAATTTAACCATACAAGTCTTTATTTTTAAGCATTTTTCATTTTTAAAACATACATTGCCTACATTGGGAGAAACATCATGCCTCATCTGAATTTAGATAAAACGGATTTAAAGATTCTGCAGGTTTTGCAGGAAAACGGGCGGTTGAGCAATGTTGAGCTTTCTGAAAAGGTGGCACTCTCTCCTTCTCCCTGCCTGCGCCGTCTCAAGCAGCTTGAAGATGCGGGCATCATTCAAAAATACGCCGCCCAGCTTTCCCCTGTTTCTTTGGGCTTGGGTTTGCAGGCTTTTATCCGTGTATCGATTAGCAAGGCAAAAGATGCGCGCGAGGATTTTTCCGAATCTGTCCGCGCTTGGCCGGAAGTATTGAGCTGCTTTGCGTTAACGGGTGAAACCGACTACCTGCTCCATGCGTTTTTTACCGATATGAACGCGTTTTCCCATTTTGTTTTGGACACGCTGCTTTCGCACCACGGCGTGCAAGATGCGCAATCGAGTTTTGTGTTGAAAGAAATTAAAAACACGACCGCTCTGCCTTTGGTTCATTTGGTTCAAGATTGATGATTTGAAACTGATGAAGGCCGTCTGTTGTTCAGACGGCCTTTTAAATTTCTATGGTTTGCGTTCACATCCATACACTTGTATACTTTTTAAGAATAATTCACATAAGCTTTTACCATGACTGACACTGCCCATCTTGACGCCCATACTGTTTCAGAACATACCAAACAATGGCTGGAAAAAGCCGTTATCGGCCTAAATCTCTGCCCGTTTGCCAAAGCGCCGCACGTTAAAAACCTGGTTCGCATCGTTGTCAGCGAAGCCCGTCATTTGGACGGTTTCCTTGAAGACTTGGATCGTGAATTGCAGCTTCTGGGCAATACGCCCGCTTCGGAATTGGAAACCACTTTACTGGTTCATCCAACGCTGTTCCCTGATTTTGAAACCTTCAACCAAATGTTGGAAATCGCCGATGATGCCGTTGTAGAAAACGAATTGGAAGGTATTGTCCAAATTGCGCCGTTCCATCCTGATTTTCAATTTGAAGGCACAGAAGCCGACGACATCAGCAACTACACCAACCGCTCGCCCTACCCGACTTTACACCTGATTCGTGAAGACAGCATTGCCAAAGCGGCTGAAGCGTTTCCCGATGCCTCGGCAATTTTTGACCGCAATATTGCGCTGCTGGAAAAAATGGGGCATGAGGGCTGGGATAAGTTGGACATTCCGCGTTGTCCATTTCCGCATCACAAGCCGTCTGAAAACAACTAATTGGTGATGGAAGATGGTTCGTCATCTATTGATTTTTTGCGGCGCATTGTCGCTTGTCTTGGGTATTATCGGCATTTTCCTGCCATTTCTGCCGACTACGCCTTTCATTTTATTGACCGCTACTTGCTGGGCACAGGCTTCGCCACGCTTTCACAATTGGCTCTATCATCACCGCTATTTCGGCCCCATCATACAAAATTGGGAAAACAACGGTGCCGTGCCGCGCAAAGCAAAGTTTTTCGCTATCGGCATGATGACCTTTTCTTGCCTGTTGATGTTTTGGCGGTTTCCGGAACGCTGGTGGATCGGTGTCATATCGTCAATCTGTTGCAGCTGCGTGGCCGTGTGGATGTGGCTGCGGCCGGAAGCATAAAATAAAGCAGGTGGGCATTTTCGCTCACCTGTTTTTGTTTTCATACCCAATTTATCCATCAAAACAATCAATAAGGCCTAAAACACCCTATTCAACCCTCATTTTTTCAGACGGCCTTTATTTATTCAATCAAATGTAAATTTTAGCTAAAATTAATCTAAATTGTTTTTCTGATAGGATTATTATTAAAAATTCAAACCCCTGTTTCAAAACCACTTTTCTACTACTTTCGACTACTTCCCTCCCTTTTATTTCTTTATTTGTATCAACATTTCTTTTGATTCCAACACCCTAAACCGTCCCTTAACACTTGCTTTGCGTTATACTTTCCCCTGACACAACCGCGCAGTTCGTCTGGATATTTTCAGACGGCCTGAATATTTCACCGCCGTACTTTCTCAACAAAGTTCCTAACGGCGCAACAGAATAAAAAGGAAATACTATGCGCTACCTCTCGTTTTTACTGCTGCTTGCCGCCTTCCCGGCAGCAGCATCCGATTTTGACGGCTCGTCCGCCAGCCTGCTTTGGGGGCTGCCGTTTGCCCTGATTCTCTTGTCTATCGCACTCGGACCTCTGCTTTTCTCCCGTATTTGGCACCACCATTTCGGCAAAATTACCGCGTTTTGGACGCTGCTGTTTTTAACGCCGTTTATCGTAACCTTTGGTTTCAGCGCCGGCGTACATACCGTTGCCCATGCGTTGGTTGAAGAATATATTCCGTTTATCCTGCTGCTTTTGGCACTCTATACCATTTCGGGCGGTATTTTTGTCAGCGGCGACTTGCATGGCTCGCCGAAATTAAACACCACCCTGTTGGCAGTCGGTACGGCTTTGTCATCCGTCATGGGCACGACAGGCGCGGCGATGTTGATGATTCGCCCGCTTTTAAAAGCCAACCATAATCGCTACTATCGTGTTCACATCGTGATTTTCTTCATTTTCTTGGTGGCGAATATCGGCGGCGGCTTGACGCCGTTGGGCGATCCTCCGCTGTTTTTGGGTTTCCTGAAAGGCGTAGATTTCATGTGGACCGTCAAACACATGCTGATGCCTGTGTTGATCAGTTCCGTGGTTTTGCTGACTGTTTTCTACATCATCGACAGCAGACATTTTCATCGTGAACAACGCGAACACCTTGTCCCTGCTTCTACCGAAACCGAAGAGAAAGTCAAAATTTACGGCAAATGGAATTTCCTGTTGCTGGCAGGTGTAGTCGGCGCAGTTTTGCTCTCCGGCTTGTGGCAGCCGAATCATCCGGGTTTCGAGATTTTGGGCAGCCACTATGCACTGCAAAACTTGGCACGCGATGGTATTTTGCTGGCTCTGACCGCCGTATCTTGGATTATTACGCCCAAACAAGTACGCGCAGGCAATGAGTTCAACTTCGAGCCGATTGCCGAAGTGGGCAAACTGTTTTTGGGTATCTTTATTACCATTTCGCCCGTCTTGGCGATTTTGAAAGCCGGTGAAGCAGGCGCACTGGGCGCTGTCGTGTCTCTGGTTCACGACGCGGCAGGCAACCCGATTAATGTGATGTATTTCTGGATGAGCGGCATTTTGTCGGCATTCTTGGATAACGCGCCGACTTATTTGGTGTTCTTCAATATGGCCGGTGGCGATGCCCAAGCCTTGATGACAGGCCATCTGTTCCATTCACTGCTGGCAGTATCCATGGGTTCCGTATTCATGGGCGCGCTCACTTATATCGGTAATGCGCCGAACTTCATGGTCAAAGCCATTGCCGAGCAGCGCGGCGTACCGATGCCCTCTTTCTTCGGCTATATGGCATGGTCGGTGATTGTATTGATACCGCTGTTTGCCCTGCATACGATGATTTTCTTCGTTTGGCAGCTCTTTTAAACTTAAGGCCGTCTGAAATTCAGACGGCCTTTTATTTTCTAACAAATCAGCAAACATAATTCTTAAATATCAATCAGTTAAAATTTTTCCGCTTTAACATTTCATTACATATCCCTACTTTTTTCCCACTTTTCCCGTAAAAATAAGCGTAAAACTGACATAAAACGGCCCATACCTGATAGAATCTAAAGCTTTGCTGTTTGCGTTTATTCGTTGTTTTTATAGCAAACCTCTGCTTTTTTCAGACGGCCCGTCCTTTGTTTCAAAGCATTACATGCCGTCTGAAAAAATAATCCGACATCCGAATATCAACCCACCAAAAAGTAACGCATCCTTATGATTAAGATAAAAAAAGGCTTAGACCTGCCCATCGCGGGCAGACCGGAGCAAGTCATTTATGACGGTCCGGCCATCACCGAAGTCGCGTTGCTTGGCGAAGAATATGTCGGCATGCGCCCCTCGATGAAAATCAAGGAAGGCGAAGCCGTCAAAAAAGGCCAAGTGTTGTTTGAAGACAAAAAGAATCCGGGCGTAGTATTTACCGCGCCGGCTTCAGGCAAAATCGCCGCGATTCACCGTGGCGAAAAGCGCGTACTTCAGTCAGTCGTGATTGCCGTTGAAGGCAACGACGAAATCGAGTTCGAACGCTACGCACCTGAAGCGTTGGCAAAATTGAGCAACGAAGAAGTGCGCCGCAACCTGATTCAATCCGGTTTGTGGACTGCGCTGCGCACCCGTCCGTTCAGCAAAATCCCTGCCGTCGATGCCGAGCCGTTCGCCATCTTCGTCAATGCAATGGACACCAATCCCCTGGCTGCCGATCCTACGGTTATCATCAAAGAAGCCGCCGAAGACTTCAAACACGGCCTGTTGGTATTGAGCCGCCTGACCGAGCGTAAAATCCATGTGTGCAAAGCAGCCGGTGCGAATGTGCCGTCTGCAAACGCTGCCAACATCGAAACACATGAATTCAGCGGCCCGCATCCTGCCGGTTTGAGCGGTACGCACATTCATTTCATCGAGCCAGTCGGCGCGAATAAAACCGTTTGGACCATCAATTATCAAGACGTGATTGCCATCGGACGTTTGTTTACCACAGGCCGTCTGAACACCGAGCGCGTGATTGCCTTGGGTGGCTCTCAAGTCAACAAACCGCGCCTTTTGCGTACCGTTTTGGGTGCAAAAGTATCGCAAATTACCGCCGGCGAATTGGTTGATGCAGACAACCGTGTGATTTCCGGCTCGGTATTGAATGGCGCGATTGCGCAAGGCGCGCACGATTACCTCGGCCGCTACCACAATCAGATTTCCGTTATCGAAGAAGGCCGCAACAAAGAGCTGTTCGGCTGGGTTGCGCCGCAGCCGGACAAATACTCCATCACGCGCACAACCCTCGGTCATTTCCTGAAAAACAAACTCTTCAAGTTCAACACAGCCGTCAACGGCGGCGACCGCGCCATGGTACCGATCGGCACTTACGAGCGCGTGATGCCGCTGGACATCCTGCCCACCTTGCTTTTGCGCGATTTAATCGTCGGCGATACCGACAGCGCGCAGGCATTGGGTTGCTTGGAATTGGACGAAGAAGACCTCGCTTTGTGCAGCTTCGTCTGCCCGGGCAAATACGAATACGGCCCGCTGTTGCGCAAGGTGCTGGAAACCATTGAGAAGGAAGGCTGATTATGGGCTTGAAACATTTTCTTGAAAAAATCGAACCGCACTTCCTGCCGGGCGGCAAACATGAAAAATGGTATGCCCTCTACGAAGCTGCGGCGACGATTTTCTACACATCCGGCGCGGTAACGCGCAAAGCGGCACACGTCCGCGACGCGCTCGACTCCAAGCGCATGATGATCTTGGTGTGGCTGGCTCTGTTCCCTGCCATGTTCTACGGCATGTACAACGTCGGCGTACAGGCATTCGGTGCGTTAACGCCCGATTTGTTGCAACAAAACATCGCCAACGACTGGCATTACGCCCTTGCCAACGCTTTGGGCATCAATATGTCGTCTGAAGCAGGCGTGTTGGGCAAAATGCTGTTCGGCGCAATTTACTTCCTGCCGATTTACGCGACCGTATTTATCGTCGGCGGTTTTTGGGAAGTTTTGTTCGCCACCGTGCGCAAACACGAAATCAACGAGGGTTTCTTCGTGACTTCGATTTTGTTCGCCTTAATCGTTCCGCCTACCCTGCCGCTGTGGCAGGCCGCCCTGGGTATTACCTTCGGCGTGGTGGTTGCAAAAGAGGTGTTCGGCGGTACGGGTAAAAACTTTATGAACCCTGCGCTGGCAGGCCGTGCCTTCTTGTTCTTTGCCTACCCTGCCAACATTACCGGCGACACCGTTTGGACGGCGGTTGACGGCTATTCCGGCGCAACCGCGCTCGCTCAATGGGCAGCACACGGTGCTGACGGCCTGCAAAATGCCGTTACCGGTAAATCCATCACTTGGATGGATGCGTTTATCGGCAACTTACCCGGTTCTATCGGCGAAGTATCTACTTTGGCGCTTTTAATCGGCGGCGCGTTTATCGTGTTTGCCCGCATCGCTTCTTGGCGCATTATTGCCGGCGTGATGATCGGTATGATTACCATGTCTTCGCTGTTTAACTTCATCGGTTCGGACACCAATCCGATGTTCAGCATGCCTTGGTATTGGCATCTGGTTGTCGGCGGCTTTGCCATCGGTATGCTGTTTATGGCGACCGACCCTGTTTCCGCTTCCTTTACCAATGTCGGCAAATGGTGGTACGGCGCGCTGATTGGTGTGATGTGCGTATTGATCCGCGTGGTCAACCCTGCTTACCCCGAAGGCATGATGTTGGCGATTCTGTTTGCCAACCTGTTTGCCCCGATTTTCGACTATTTCGTCGCACAAGCGAACATCAAACGCAGAAAGGCGCGCAGCAATGGCTAAGAAATTCGATAAAGACAGCTTCAGCGGCACGCTGATTGTGGTATTGGTTGTCAGCCTGATTTGTTCCATCATCGTTGCCGGTGCGGTCGTCGGCTTGAAACCCATCCAAGAGAAACAAAAACTCCAAGACAAACAAGGCTATATCCTGAGCGTAGCCGGTTTGATGGATAAAAACACCGACATCAGCAAAACCTTTGCCGAGCGTATCGAGCAACGCGTTGTCGATTTGGCAACCGGCGAATACGTGAAAGATGCGCCGAAAGACTTCAGCGCGCGCATCGCAGGCAAAGACCCTGCCCAAAGCATCCAAATCAAACCCGAAGACGATTTGGCAGGTATCAAGAGCCGTGCCAAATACACCGAGGTTTATCTGGTAAAAGGCGATGACGGCAAAGTCAGCCAAATCATCCTGCCTATGCATGGCAACGGTTTGTGGTCTGTTATGTACGGCTTTGTCGCCATCCAACCCGACGGCAACACCATCAACGGCATCACTTACTACGACCAAGGCGAAACCCCGGGCTTGGGCGGCGAAATCGGCAATCCGTTGTGGCAACAAAAATTCGTCGGTAAAAAACTGTTTGACGAACAAGGCAAACTCGCCCTGCATGTCGGCAAAGGCGCAAGTGCGGACAAAGAACACGGCGTAGATGCCCTCTCCGGCGCATCGCTGACATCTAAAGGCGTGCAAGGTTCGTTCGCCTACTGGTTCGGCGAAAACGGCTATATCCCCTACCTGAACAAATTGAAATCAGCAGGAGCACAATAATGGCTGACATGAAACGCTTGAAATATTTGATGTTTTCACCCTTTATCGACAACAACCCGATTGCCTTGCAGGTTTTGGGGATTTGTTCGGCTTTGGCGGTTACCACCAAGCTTCAGACGGCCATCGTGATGGGTATTTCCGTGAGTTTGGTAACCGGTTTTTCCAGCTTTTTCATTTCTTTGGTACGCAACTACATCCCCAACAGCATCCGTATTATTGTGCAAATGGCGATTGTTGCCTCTTTGGTAACGCTGGTTGACCAACTGCTTCAGGCCTTTGCCTATGAACTGTCAAAACAGCTCTCCGTATTCGTCGGCCTGATTATTACCAACTGTATCGTGATGGGCCGTGCTGAAGCATTCGCCATGAAAGAGCCGCCGCTGGAAAGCTTGGTTGACGGTATCGGCAACGGCGCAGGTTACGGCATGATGTTGATCATTATCGCAACCATCCGCGAACTGATCGGATCTGGCAAGCTCTTTGGCTACACCATTTTCCAAACCGTACAAGATGGCGGCTGGTATCAAACCAACGGCTTGTTCCTGCTCGCTCCCAGCGCGTTCTTCATCATCGGTTTCTTGGTATGGGGTCTGCGCACTTGGAAACCTGAACAGGCGGAGAAATAACACATGGAACATTACTTAAGCCTCTTTGTAAAATCCGTCTTTCTGGAAAACATGGCACTGTCCTTCTTCTTGGGGATGTGTACGTTTTTGGCGGTATCTAAAAAAGTATCTACTGCATTCGGTTTGGGCGTTGCCGTCACTTTCGTACTCGGCCTGTCTGTCCCTGCCAACCAACTCGTTTACTCGCTGCTGAAAGACGGTGCGCTGGTTGAAGGCGTGGATTTGACCTTCCTGAAATTCATCACCTTCATCGGCGTGATTGCCGCTTTGGTGCAGATCTTGGAAATGTTCTTGGACAAATTCGTCCCTGCCCTCTACAACGCATTAGGTATCTACCTGCCCCTGATTACCGTAAACTGCGCGATTTTCGGTGCCGTATCGTTTATGGCGCAACGCGAATACAACTTCGGTGAGTCCGTTGTATACGGTTTCGGCGCAGGCTTGGGCTGGCTTTTGGCTATTGTCGCTTTGGCGGGCATCACCGAAAAAATGAAATATTCGGATGTCCCTAAAGGCCTCAAAGGCTTGGGCATTACCTTTATCGCCGCCGGCCTGATGGCAATGGCGTTTATGTCGTTCTCCGGCATCCAGTTATAAGAAAGGAATCGGCATGGAGATTATTTTAGGTATCGTGATGTTTACCGTCATCGTCTTGGTTTTGGCACTGATGATTCTGTTTGCCAAATCCAAGTTGGTGAGCGAAGGCAACATCACCATCAAAGTCAATAACGAAAAAGAACTGACGATGCCTGCCGGCGGCAAACTGCTGGGTGCGCTTGCCAGCCAAGGTATTTTCGTTCCCTCCGCCTGCGGTGGCGGCGGCTCATGCGGTCAATGCCGCGTTGTCGTGAAAAGCGGCGGCGGCGACATTCTGCCGACCGAGTTGTCCCACATCAGCAAACGCGAAGCACGCGAAGGCTGCCGTCTGTCTTGTCAGGTCAACGTCAAAACCGACATGGACATCGAAGTACCGGAAGAAGTGTTCGGCGTGAAAAAATGGGAATGTACTGTCATCTCCAATGACAACAAAGCCACGTTCATTAAAGAACTCAAGCTTGCCATTCCTGAAGGCGAAGAAGTTCCTTTCCGTGCCGGCGGCTACATTCAAATTGAAGCTCCGCCGCACACCGTTGCCTACAAAGACTTCGATATTCCTAAGGAATACCACGAAGACTGGGACAAATACAATCTGTGGCAATACGTTTCCAAAGTGGACGAGCCGATTTTGCGCGCTTACTCTATGGCTTCATATCCAGAAGAGAAAGGCATCATCATGCTGAACGTGCGTATCGCCACGCCGCCTCCGCGCGTACCTGATGCGCCTCCGGGACAAATGTCGTCCTACATCTGGTCGCTCAAACCCGGCGACAAAGTAACCATCTCCGGTCCGTTCGGCGAATTCTTCGCCAAAGATACCGATGCTGAAATGGTATTCATCGGCGGCGGTGCAGGTATGGCACCGATGCGTTCCCACATTTTCGACCAGCTGAAACGTTTGAACTCCAAACGTAAGATTACTTTCTGGTATGGTGCCCGTTCTAAACGCGAGATGTTCTATGTCGAAGACTTCGACCAACTAGCGGCAGAGTACCCGAACTTCACATGGCACGTCGCCCTGTCCGACCCATTGCCTGAAGACAACTGGGACGGTTACACAGGATTCATCCACAACGTGGTTTACGAAAACCACCTGAAAAACCACGAAGCACCGGAAGACTGCGAATTCTACATGTGCGGCCCTCCAATCATGAACCAGTCCGTGATCAAAATGCTCAAAGACTTGGGCGTGGAAGACGAAAACATCCTCTTGGACGATTTCGGCGGCTAACCAACAAAAAGGAAGAAACTTCGGTTTCTTCCTTTTTTATTGCCAGGCCGTCTGAAAATCATACTTTCAGACGGCCTGAACCTTTCTTTTACGATACAATAAAGGCTTCAAAAAATAATCCGCAAATCCCTTATGCCGTTTCTTTCCAATTCGTTTTACCGTCCAATAATCGGTTGCACCGTTGCCATCTTTTCCGCATTTACACTCTCTGCCTGCCAACCTGAAAAACAACAACAAACCATCACTCTGCAAGGCGAGACCATGGGCACGACCTATACCGTCAAATACCTTTCAGACGGCCAAGACAAACTCCCCTCCCCTGCCGAAATACAAAAACGCATTGATGATGCACTTAAAGAAGTCAATCGGCAAATGTCTACCTACCAGACCGATTCTGAAATCAGCCAATTCAACCAGCTGCGTACCGTCAACCAGGCCATGCCCATTTCCCAAGACTTTGCCTATGTAACCGGTGAAGCCTTGCGTTTAAACAAACTGACGCACGGCGCACTGGACGTAACCGTCGGCCCTTTGGTCAACCTTTGGGGATTCGGCCCGCAAAAAGAAATCACGCACGAACCGACCGCACAAGAAATCCAACATGCTTCAGAAATGGTCGGTACGGACAAACTCAAACTTTCCCAAGACGGACAGCATCCCACACTTGCCAAGACCCATCCCGAAGTCTATTTGGATCTATCCTCCATTGCCAAAGGCTTTGGTGTAGATAAAACCGCCGCCGAACTTGAAAAACTCAATATCGGCAATTATTTGGTTGAAATCGGCGGCGAGTTGCATGGCAAAGGCCGCAATGCGCAAGGCAACCCTTGGCGTATCGGCATCGAGCAACCCAATATCGTTCAAGGCGGCGCCACTCAAATTACCATTCCATTGGACAATAAATCACTGGCCACGTCCGGCGACTACCGCATTTTCCATGTCGATAAGTCAGGCCGTCGCCTTTCCCATATCATCAACCCTAAAACCAAACAACCCATCAGCCACAACCTTGCTTCCATCAGCGTAGTAGCAGAAAACGCCACACTTGCAGACGGCCTTTCCACCGGATTGTTCGTCCTCGGAGAAACTGAAGCGCTTAAACTTGCCGAGCAAGAAAATCTCGCCGTTTTCCTTATCATCCGAACCCCGCAAGGCGGCTACCATACTAAAATGTCCAGCGCATTCAAGAAATTATTAAACTAACCTTCAGGAATACACACATGAAAACCCTCCTTCTGACTTTCGGCATCTTTATCATTGTCATCCTCGGCATGGCAGTCGGCTACATCTTCTCCAAACGCACCATCAAAGGCAGCTGCGGCGGCATTTCCTCTCTCGGCATGAAGAAAATGTGCGATTGCGACACGCCATGCGATACTTTGCAAAAAGAGCTGGATAAAAAACAACATTCCGATAATCAAGGCATCAAAGTCGATCATTAAGTCTTTGTTGAATGTTTATTCATAACTCAAGGCTGTTTATCCCCCATCAGGCCGTCTGAAAAACAAAAGAGCGTGAACCCTATGGATACACGCTCTTTTGTTTTACCTCTTCCAAAGCAATCCAAAAATATCTTGCACACCCGTTTAAATCAAAACCACTCCAAACCAATCATGAAACAAAAAGAAAAGCTCCTGCAAAACAGGAGCTTTTTCTTGGAAGAAACCGGATTATTTCAATTTAGTTTCTTTGTAAATAACGTGTTTACGGGCTACTGGGTCAAATTTTTTGATTTCCAGTTTGCCAGGCATAGTACGTTTGTTTTTAGTAGTTGTGTAGAAGTGACCAGTACCAGCACTGGACTCCAGTTTGATTTTATCGCGCATTGCAGTAATCCTTAATT
>NZ_JBQCXF010000046.1:0-17019 GCF_051956635.1 Neisseria sp. P0022.S010
TATACCTTGCCGATGGGGCGGTTGAGGTTGGCGGTTTTGAGCGCCATCGCCTCTTTCATCAAGTGGAAACCGGGCATGATGGTGCCGCCGAGATAATGATTGTCTTCCGTCAGCGCGTCGGTGGTTACGGCGGTGCCGCAGCTGACGACGACGCAGGCGTTTTGCGTAAAGCGGCGGCAGCCCAGCGCATTAAACCAGCGGTCGGAGCCATGTTCTTCAGGGCGGCGGTAATGGTTGCGGATGCCCAAAGCCTGCGGCATGGAAGACAGCCATTCAACCGGACGGGTCAATTGTTCTTCCACCATCGCTTTTTTGATCGAACCGCACACGGCGCAACCGACAATCTTCACATTTTCATCGGCAAATCGCAGCCATTCTTCGCCCAGCTTGGCCAAATCACGATACGGCGCACGGCTGACTTCGGTAAATGTGCCGTTCTCCACCCACGCCCATTTCAACTGACTGTTGCCACCGTCCAGCAGCAAAGAGCGTTCCGGCTTGGCGGCGGCGGGTTGTGCCGGACGGTTATCCGGGCGCAAACTGATTTCGCCGCTGACGATGGTTTTCTCGCCCTCGTCCGTCAGCAAACGCAACGCGCCTTGCGCATCCACGCCTTTGACCACGCCTTCGTGGACAACGCGCCCGTCTTGAAGCAGCAAGACCGGACGGCCTGTGTCGCGGTTGGCGGCATCGTATTCGACGACACATGATGCAAATCCGTTTTGCGCGTATTCATTCAACAGCGCATCGAGTTGCGCCAACACCGCATTCAATAAGGCTTCGACGCTTACGCCCTGCTTAGAGACCGTCTGAAACAAAGCCTGCACGGAAGTAGCGTTTTCCACTTCTTTCGGCAATACAAAATTAATGCCGATGCCGATGACGGCGACGGTTTTATTTTCCACCCGCGTCGTTTCAATCAACACGCCGGCCAATTTATCGTTGGCCACGACCAAATCGTTCGGCCACTTGATGTTCACGTCCAAACCAATATCGGCAAGCGCACGGCGGCAAGCCAATGCCACCACCAACGCCAGCGAACCCAGCTCATACTGCGGCTTGTCAAACGCCCAGCCCAGGCTGAACATCAGACATTCGCCCTGTCGGTTGACCCAGCTTCGCCCTTGCCGTCCGCGCCCTTTGGTTTGAAAATGCGCCACACACAAAGCCTTGTGCGCCAAACCTGCCGACCGGCGCGCCAACGCCATGATTTCATCGTTGCTGGACGAACATTCGTGTTTCAACTGCGCGCGAAAACCATGTTTCCCGGCCATTTGTTGCAGAGATTCTTCGGCAAACACAGCCAATGGGCGCACCAAGCGCCATTGCCCGTCATGCTGGCGCAGCAAACCGCGGATATGGCCCGGCATCTGCTGCCAAAATCCGTTTAATTGTTGCGGCTTCATTCCGGACGCACGCGCCAGCTGAGAAACGTGTTGTGGCAGGCCGTCTGAAAGCGTGGCGAGCAAGGCCCAATGGCGGCTGTTCAAATCCGTCATGCGCCTCCTCCGGCTTCACGGATTTTCGCCAACGTTTTGGTGGTCGAAGTCTGATGTAAAAACGGAATCGAAAATACTTTGCCGCCGCGCGCAAACGTCTCGGCCGCACCGACAATCTTATCCACAGGCCAATCACCGCCTTTAATCAATACATCGGGTTTGACCATTTCAATCAGCGCGGCCGGCGTATCGTCATCAAACCATGTGACCAAATCCACGCTGGCCAATGCCGCTGCCACTGCCGCGCGGTTTTCCAAAGGATTAATCGGACGGTCATCCCCTTTGCCCTGATGGCGCACCGAAGCATCGGTATTCAACGCCAACACCAAAGCCGCACCTGCCGATCTCGCCTGCGCCAGATAAGTAACATGGCCTCGGTGGAGAATATCGAAACAGCCGTTGGTAAACACCAGCGGACGGGGCAATGCCGCCAAACGCTCCGCCAGCTTTTCGGGCGGACAGATTTTGGATTCGAATTCTGGAGCTGACCATTCGGACATGATGCGGTTCCTTTGGAAATAAAACAGAAAATAATCGGGGTATTATAAAGGATAACGGCGAAACTCCATAAAAAGATACCGAACGGTACGATATTCGGGCTTGACTGCGTATTCATCGGCATTTGACAGACACCGCAGACACCGTTTTTGCCGCTGCCATGATGGAACGGTTTGATGAATACTGTTTTTGAAAACCAATAAACTTGAATAAAATTCAGGGCATAAACGGAAAAAAGCCTGCATACAATATGCAGGCTTTCATCTGGGGTGGCTGATGGGGCTCGAACCCACGACAACTGGAATCACAATCCAGGGCTCTACCAACTGAGCTACAGCCACCGTAAAAATTGGCACGCCCGACAGGAATCGAACCTGTAACCCCCGACTTAGAAGGTCGGTGCTCTATCCGGTTGAGCTACGGGCGCTCATGCCGATTCGTGCTTAGAATTTTGTGGTCGGGGCGGTGGGATTCGAACTCACGACCCTCTGCTCCCAAAGCAGATGCGCTAACCGGGCTGCGCTACGCCCCGACTGAAGACCCGAACTATACAGACCCTTTTCATCCCGGTCAACACTTACTTTGCTTTATTTTGCTATTTTTTATTTATCTTATTATTTTTAATCATTATTTATTTTTATGTTTCGTCATCGGGGTTACTCTTTTGTGTCAGGCCGTCTGAAAAATGCGATAATTTGAACGCAATATTTGTCCCTATTTAGAAGGAAAATCATGACTGCTCAACTTATAGACGGAAAAAAAATCTCCCAGCAACGCATCGAGGCGGTCGCGCAGGCGGTAAAGGCGCGCCAGGAAAAAGGTTTGCACACGCCTTGTTTGGCGGTGGTATTGGTCGGCGACGACCCTGCCAGCGCGGTTTATGTACGCAATAAAAAACTGGCCTGCCAAAAAAGCGGCGTCGAATCGCGCTCTTACGAGCTGCCGTCTGAAACCACGCAAGACGATTTGTTGAAACTGGTGGACGAATTGAACGGCGACCCTGCCGTCGACGGTATTTTGGTGCAACTGCCACTGCCGGCACACATCGACAGCCAAGCGGTTTTGGAACGTATCGAGCCGCATAAAGATGTGGACGGCTTCCACCCTTACAACGTCGGCCGCCTGGTCGTTAAAATGCCGCTGATGCGCCCTTGCACACCCAAAGGCGTGATGACTTTGTTGGAAGCCTACGGCATCGACCCGAAAGGCAAAAAAGCCGTGATTGTCGGCGCATCCAATATTGTCGGCCGCCCGCAGGCGTTGGAATTGCTGCTGTCCCGCGCGACGGTAACCATCTGCCACAGCGCCACGCAAAACCTTGCCGATGAAGTTGCCGCCGCAGATATTTTGGTGGTCGGCGTGGGCATTCCGAATTTTGTTAAAGGCGAATGGGTCAAACCCGGCGCCGTTGTTATCGATGTGGGCATCAACCGCTTGGACGATGGCGGCCTGTGCGGCGACGTGGAGTTTGACGTTGCCAAAGAACGTGCGTCCATGATTACGCCCGTTCCCGGCGGCGTCGGCCCGATGACGATTGCCACTTTGTTGGAAAACACGCTACACGCGGCCTCATTGCACGATTAACCGCCGTCATTAAATTAGGCCGTCTGAACATGTTTTTTCAGACGGCCTGACCTGTTTTTTTTGTTTTTTTACCTTATCGGCTTCACATGTCCTTACTCGCTTCCCACACCGACAACCCGACTTTCCGCAATGCTTCCTATATCCTGATGGGTTTGGCTTTGCTGATTGTCTTGCACTACCATCTGCTGCCGCTGCTGCTGTCGGCTATCCTGACCTATATCTTTATTACGCGCACCAACGGCGTCATCCTCAAACTCCGCCGCCGTGTTTTGCCGCGCAACACGCGGCTGCATAAATCGCTCAATGCGCACAATATCAACCTGATTTCCACCACGCTGACGCTGGCCATCGTGTTCAGCATCATTGCGATGATGTCTTTGGGCATTTACCACCTGATACACGGCGGCCATGTCGGCTTTATGCTGGCCAAACTGGCGGCGATTTTGGAAGACACCAAAAACAGCCAAGACCTGCCTGCGGCCATTCTCAATATGCTGCCCAACAATATGGCCGAAATCAAAGCCTCGGCAATCAAGCTGATTGACGAATACCGCGCCGCGCTGACCCGCATCAGTAAAAACAGCATCACGTCCTTCGTGTACATCCTCATCGGCATCATCATCGGCGCCATGCTCAGTTTCCACCGCCTGAAAATGCGCAAAAACCGCCGTAAAATGCCGCTGTTTAAAGCCGAATTGGTGCAACGCATCGTCACTTTTGAAACCAGCTTTGAACGCGTGTTCCTCGCCCAAGTTAAAATCTCTCTGATTGACACCTTCCTGACCGGCCTGTACCTTTACTTGGTTTTACCGCTGTTCGGAGTTGAGCTGCCGTTTAAAATGACCGTCCTGATCATCGCCTTTATCGTCGGCCTGATTCCGGTGGCGGGCAACCTGATTTCCAACACCATCATCATTATTTTGAGCCTCGGCGCATCGCTTTACGTCGCACTCGCCTCGCTGGTTTTCCTCGTTGTCATCCACAAGCTCGAATATTTCCTCAACGCCAAAATCATCGGCTCGGAAATCGAATCCAGCGCGTGGGAATTGCTGGTGGCAATGGTCGTCTTTGAACGCATTTTCGGCATCGGCGGCATCATCGTCGCGCCGGTTTATTACGCCTATTTGAAAAACGAATTGAAACTGCGAAAATTGATTTAATCAGTTGCGTTTATACACACAAAAGGCCGTCTGAAAACGACAATCGGGTTTTCAGACGGCCTTTGCTTTACCTTTTCTTACACTTTACGGCATAATGGCAGCCACGCATTCCTAGAAGAAAGACAAACAATGTCAACCAAAACCCCTTCCCTATTCGGCGGTGCGATGATTATCGCCGGTACGGTTATCGGCGCAGGCATGCTTGCCAATCCGACCGCCACCTCTGGCGTCTGGTTTGCCGGCTCGCTGGCCGTGTTGCTGTACACCTGGTTTTCCATGCTCTCCAGCGGCCTGATGATCTTGGAAGTCAACACCCATTATCCGCACGGTGCCAGCTTCGACACCATGGTCAAAGACCTGCTCGGCCCGGCTTGGAACATCATCAACGGCGTTGCCGTCGCTTTCGTTTTATACCTGCTCACCTACGCCTACATCTTCGTCGGCGGCGACCTGACTGCCAAAGGCATCGGCAGCGCGGTAGGCGGCGAAATTTCGCTCTCCGTCGGCCAACTCGTCTTCTTCGGCATCCTCGCCTTTTGCGTTTGGGCATCCGCCCGCTTGGTTGACCGCTTCACCAGCATCCTCATCGGCGGCATGGTATTGACCTTTATTTGGGCAACCGGCGGCCTGATTGCCGATGCCAAAATGCCTGTTTTGTTTGACACCCAAGCCCCGGCCAGCACCCACTACTGGATGTATGCCGCCACCGCCCTGCCCGTCTGCCTTGCGTCATTCGGTTTCCACGGCAACGTCTCCAGCCTGCTCAAATACTTTAAAGGCGACGCGCCCAAAGTAGCCAAATCCCTGTGGGCAGGTACACTGATTGCCTTGGTAATTTACGTCCTCTGGCAAATTGCCATCCAAGGCAACCTGCCGCGCAGCGAGTTCGCACCGGTTATCGCCGCAGAAGGCCAAGTTTCCGTCCTGATCGAAACGCTGTCCAAGTTCGCCCAAACCGGCAATATGGACAAAGTGTTGACCCTGTTCTCCTACATGGCGATCGCAACCTCCTTCCTCGGCGTAACACTCGGCCTGTTCGACTACATCGCCGACATCTTCAAATGGAACGACAGCATTTCCGGCCGCACCAAAACCGCCGCGCTGACCTTCCTGCCGCCTTTGATTTCCTGCCTGCTTTTCCCTACCGGTTTCGTCACCGCCATCGGCTACGTCGGCCTGGCCGCCACCATCTGGACAGGCATCATCCCAGCCATGCTGCTCTACCGCTCGCGCCATAAATTCGGTGCCGGCAAAAACTACAAAGTTTACGGCGGATTCTGGCTGATGGTTTGGGTCTTCCTCTTCGGCGTCATCAACATTGCCGCCCAAATATTGAGCCAACTGGAGCTTGTTCCCGTATTTAAAGGTTAAATTCCCTTAAGGCCGTCTGAAACACCCTCTTTCAGACGGCCTAATTCATTATTTTCCGCTACAATACCCCCTTTCCCCCAACGAACCCCGTCCATGTACGACAATATCCGTTTCCATCTCGACGAAGACTATCCCGACCAACTACCGCCCGAAAACGCCGCCACCCACATCGGTATGTACTGGCAGTGGGCGGCAAAATCAGGCCTCGTCAACCCCGTCTGGCAAACCGCCCCCGAAACCGCAGCCGACTTCGCTGCCATGACCTCGGGCAAAATCAGCGGACGGCACTTCCTGCTCAAACACATGGACGGCGCATTGACGGCGGACGACTTTACCGAACTCGGCCAACGGTTTACCGAGTTCTACTACACCGACGAAGAAGACGGCTACGGCGCATTTATGGAAGACTACGTCCTCGCCCTCGACACGCCCTCGCTCGGCGGCTTCTACCACGTCAAAAACACCCCGGAAACCTTCGCCAAACTGACACCCGTTTTTCAGACGGCCTTTGAAAAATGGAAAAGCAGTTTGAAAGCAAAAAAATAAGAGCCCGAACCATGAAACTCATCATCCTCGACCGCGACGGCGTCATCAATCAAGACCGCGACGATTTCGTCAAATCCGTTGACGAATGGATTCCCATCGAAGGCAGCATGGATGCCATCGCCTTTTTAACGCAGGCAGGCTACACCATCGCCGTGGCCACCAACCAATCCGGTATCGGCCGCAAATACTTTACCGTGCAAGACCTGACCGAAATGCATGCGAAAATGCACCGCCTTGCCGTTCAAGCAGGTGGCACCATCGACGGCATATGGTTTTGCCCGCATACCGCCGTCGACAACTGCGAATGCCGCAAACCCAAACCCGGCATGATTCTCGACATCATCGAACGCTTCAAGGCCGATGCCGCCGAAACCTGGCTGGTCGGCGACAGCCTGCGCGACCTGCAGGCCATTGATGCCGCAGGCGGAAAATCTGCGCTCGTCCTGACCGGCAAAGGCAAAAAAACGCTGGCCCAACATGAGCAAGACCTGCCCGAACACACTCAAATCTTCGACAACCTGCTCGCTTTCTCGCAATACATCATGCGCGAAAACACACAAATCGAAGAAACCGCGCAAGCCATCTTATAAACAGACAACAAGGCCGTCTGAAACCTGATCACACCGGCGTTCAGACGGCCTTCCAACGACAGACTTTTCCCCGATATGCTGATTATCCGCAACCTGATTTACTGGTTCATCCTTTCCTCCAGCATTATTTTGCTGTTCCCCTTTATGCTGCTTGCCCTGCCCTTCCAAGGCGGCGCGCACAAAATGGCACAAGTTTGGGTACGCATCCTCAACTGGTCGCTCAAACACGTCATCGGTTTGAACTACACCTTAAGCGGTGCAGAAAACATTCCCGACCGCCCGGCCATCATTTGCGCCAAACACCAAAGCGGCTGGGAAACCCTCGCCCTGCAAGAAATTTTTCCGCCGCAAGTCTATGTTGCCAAACGCGAACTTTTCAAAATCCCTTTCTTCGGCTGGGGCTTGAAACTGGTTAAAACCATCGGCATCGACCGCAGCAACAGCCGCGAAGCCAACAGGCAGCTGATAGAACAAGGCCTTGCACGTAAAAACGAAGGCTATTGGATTACCATTTTCCCCGAAGGCACACGCCTGCCTCCCGGCGAAAAAGGCCGCTACAAGCTCGGCGGCGCGCGCATGGCAAAAATGTTTGAGATGGACATCGTCCCCGTCGCGCTCAACAGCGGCGAGTTTTGGCCACGCAACTCCTTCCTCAAATACCCCGGCACCGTCAGCGTCATTATCGGCAAACCCATTGCCTACGGCAGCGGCAACGAAGCCGAACTCATGGCCCAATGCGAGCAATGGATAGAAAGCCAACAGCCCCTGATTACCGGACAAGGTCCGTTCGCGCCCCAAACCAAATAAATTATTCCATCGGGTGGGCCGCCATGCCCGCCCCTCTCCCTCAAACACCATGCCCCGCCTCCATACCCACACCCTTTCAGACGGCCTGACCATTCATATCCAGCTCAGACGCAGTGCCAAGAAAAACCTCATCTTGCGCCCCGTTTCCGCCGATACCGTCAGCATCAATATCCCGCCGTTTGTGACCCAGCGCAACTTTACCCAATGGCTGAACGACAACGAGGCCATCCTGCGCCGCACCCTAAACAAAACACCGACCCAGCAAACACCCACCGATACGCTTCCCGAATGGATTTGGTATCAAGGCGTTCAGACGGCCTTGTCCGTCCACACGGCAAACCACATCCAAATCAGGCCGTCTGAAATCCTGTTGCCCGAAAAAGAAACCGCCGCCCAACTGACCCATCTGCGCCGCTTCCTGCACGAACGTGCGCACGAATATCTGCTGCCGCGCCTCGAAAGCCATATCCGAAGCACCCGCCTGACCCCGAGCGCCATTTCCCTGTCCAACGCCAAAACCTTCTGGGGCGTTTGCCGCCACACCACCGGCATCCGCCTCAACTGGCGGCTCATCGGCGCACCCGAATATGTCGCCGACTACGTCTGCCTGCACGAACTCGCCCACCTGCGCCATCCCGACCACAGCCCTGCGTTTTGGGCTCTGACCCACTCGCTCACGCCGCATGTCGACCAAGCCGAACAATGGCTGAAGGCGCACGGCGGCGAATTGTTCCACCTCGGCTAAGTCTTCCCAGCAGCATTTTTCTGCAAGCAAACACCAGCCCAAAGCAAAGAATCAACGCCCTCCAAACAAATCATGTAGCCGCGCGTAAAATCAAGTTTATCCGCTTGCCGCCCCTCATACCTGCCGATAAGATGATGTCGTTCTCAAAACCCTTTTCAGAAAGGAAAACCGATGACCAAAGCAAAATCGTTACTGGCCACCGGCATTTTGGCTCTTTTCTCCACCACGGCATTCGCCTCCCCGCTGCCTTCCGAAATCTACCGTCCGGCAGGCGCACACACCATCAAAGCCGACCATCAAGGCGACGGCGAGTTTGAATACGAAGCCGAACTTTCCGGCCGACACAATTCCATTCCTTCCCTGGCCAAAAAAGTGATCGCCCACGCGCGCAGCAAAGGTTTCCATGTGGTCGAGTCCGAAATCAAACGCGACGATGCCGATCTGAAATTCAAACGCGGCAAACAAGAGCTGGACGTTTCCATCGAAGACAAAGGCCAAGGCCGCATCGAATACAAAGCCGATTTGGACCTGGACGAAAACTAAATCCGATCCGTAAACAAAGGCCGTCTGAAATCCCATCGGGTTTCAGACGGCCTTTTGTCGCATTGATCAGATAAAATGACCGTCAGTTTACAAAATTTCCGACTCAAAACATTGTACAATCTGCCCACTTATACCGATAACATCCCCAACATTGCCATGAAAAAACGTCTACTCCTCCTCGCCATCCTTCCCCTTTTCCTTCACGCCGCCGATGTGCCGCCCAACGTAAAACCCGAGCTTCAAGTCAACACTGCCGAACCCCAACAGCCCGAAGCGCACAATATCCCTGCCGAACAGACAAACAGGCCGTCTGAAAAAATCATCAACGTCGATGCCGACACCCTGCTTGCCAACACCGAATTACTGGCACGCGCCA
The DNA here is from genome assembly GCF_051956635.1 of Neisseria sp. P0022.S010. Lineage (NCBI taxonomy): Bacteria > Pseudomonadati > Pseudomonadota > Betaproteobacteria > Neisseriales > Neisseriaceae > Neisseria > Neisseria sp. P0022.S010. The sequence goes on from NZ_JBQCXF010000046.1 coordinate 9,720, forward strand.
TGTATTCCGCCGTCGTCGCCCACAATATCCCCGGCATCAAAGCCGTTTTACCCATTTACGAACAATGGCCCGAACACGACCGCGCCATGGCACGCTATGCCAAAGGTTTGCTTGCCCAATCCGAAGGGCGCGCCGCCGAAGCCATCGGCCATTACCGCCGCTTTATCGCCGAGCAGCCCGATGCCTCCGCCGTCCGCTGGCAGCTTGCAACCGCCTTATTTGAAGACAAACAAAACGAAGCCGCAGCCGACCAGTTCGACAAACTGCAAACCGAATCTCTCCCGCCCGCCTTGCAAGAACGCATCGAAAACTACCGCAAAGCCCTGCGCGAGCGCGACTCATGGCAATTCAATGCCGGCTTGAACATCACGCGCGAGCAAAACATCAACCAAGCTCCCGGCCAACGCCGTCTGGGCAACCACCTGAGCGACAAACAATGCCGCGCCGTGCGCCTTGCCTATCCCGACGACGACTGCTTCCGAGGCTGGACATTCCCAGAACCCATCGATGCCACCGCCGTCCACTACCAAATCGGGGCAGAAAAAAAATGGTCGTTGCCGCGCGGCTTCTATGCCACGGCAGGCGCAGACCATTACGGCAAAATCTATCCCAAACACACCAACTACAACGACCTCACCACACGCTTCTCGGCAGGCCTCGGCTATGCCGACCAGCGCAGCGATATCGGCATTACCCCGTTCCACGAACGCCGCTTCTACGGCAACGACCCCTACACCTACACCAACGGCGCACGCCTTCACTACAACCATTGGTGGCAACCCAAGCTGCAAACCCTCAGCGCATTTGAAGCAGGCCGTCTGAAAAACAGCCGCCGCGAACATTCCGATAACACCAGCCAACTGCTCAGCAATTCCATCATTTACTACCGCAACGCGCGCCAATACTGGATAGCCGGCATCGACCTCTACCGCGAACGCAACCGCGACGACAAAAGCGACAGCTTCAACCGCTACGCCCTGCGCGGCACATGGGGACAAGAATGGCCCAAAGGCCTCTCCACCGTCCTACGCCTCAGCGCCGCCCAACGCCGTTACCAAGCCCCCGGCTTCTTCAGTAACGAACAAAACCGCCGCGACAAAGAAGCCTCCGCCTCCCTGAGCGTATGGCACCGCGCCCTCCATTTCAAAGGCATCACCCCGCGCCTGACCATTGCCCACAACAAAACATGGAGCAACGACAAATTCTACGAATACGGCAAAACCAAAATGTTTATCGAATTGAGCAAAACGTTCTGACAAGTAGAACCAATCTGTGGATAAAGCAAAAATACCTGTCCTGCATACTGATTTACAAGACAGATTCAAACTTTTACAGATACCGGATAAATAGATCTTTTAAGGCGTAATTTCTTATTAAATTCATATTTATCAAATAGATGAAATTTAAGCCCATATTACTTTACAACGTAACGTACAACTCTACATAACGCTACAAAAAAATCAGGCCGTCTGAAACCCGACTTGGCGTTTCAGACGGCCTGAGTATTAGTTATCATCTCCTTTCACCTCTTCAGAAAGTATGATGATGAACGCCCTAAACAAAACCCTCTTATCCATTTCTGTCGCGCTGGGATTGAGCGCCTGCGCTTCCGTCAAAACCGCAGACACCTACGACCTAGACTTCTCCAAACAAAAATACACCGAACAAAGCATCGAAGTGAACGGTCAAGCTATCAAATTCCGCGCTTACGAAGGCGTAGTTTACGTCCGCAATCCTGTCGATACCCGTCACGAAATCATCAATATTTATGTACCCGAAGCCTATTACAACGGCGGCGAGATAGACGGTTTCAACGCCGAAACCGCACCGATTTTCCTGCCCAATCAAATCGGCGGCTATATGCCTGCCGAACCAGGCAAACCCGCTTTAGAAGGCAAACGCGGCGAGCCTGACGACGGCCAAAAATCGCCCAACGCCGCCCTGGTTGCCCTCTCCAAAGGCTACGTCGTCGCATCCCCTGGCGCACGCGGCCGGACAGAACCCACCGGTAAAGCACCTGCCGCCATCGTTGATTTGAAAGCCGCCGTCCGTTACCTGAAAGCCAACGACAAAGTCATGCCCGGCAATACCGAAAAAATCATTTCCAACGGCACAAGCGCAGGCGGTGCGATGTCCGCCCTCTTAGGCGCGACAGCCGACCAAAAAGATTACGAAAGCCACCTCAAAGCCTTAGGCGCGGCAGACGGCAGCGACAAAGTTTTCGCCGTATCCGCCTACTGTCCGATTACCGACTTGGACCATGCCGATATGGCTTACGAATGGCAGTTCAACGGTATCAACGACTACAAAAAAATGAACATTTCCATGCTCGACTACCGCGTCAAACGCGAGCTGGTCGCAGGCACGCTGACCGATGACGAGAAAAAACTGTCCGACCTCCTCAAACCCCTATACCCCGTATACCTCAACAGCCTGAACCTGAAATCCCCCGAAGGCAAACCCCTGACACTGGACGCCCAAGGCAACGGCAGCTTTAAAAACCATATTGCCGGTTTACTTGCCAAATCCGCACAAGCCCAGCTTGATGCAGGCAAAGACCTGAGCGACCGCACTTGGCTGACCGTCCGCAAAGGCAAAGTCGTCTCCGTCGATTTCGATGCCTACGCCAAAGCCGCCGGCCGCCAAAAAACACCGCCGGCCTTTGACGGCGTAGATTTAAGCACAGGCGAAAACCAACTCTTCGGCACCAATACCGTCGACAAACGCCACTTCACCGCGTTCTCCATGCAACACAACACCGCCGCCAACGCCGAAATCGCAGATGAAGAAACCATCAAAATCATGAACCCGCTCAACTACATCGGCAAACCGGGCGTAAACCTGCCGCAAAACTGGCGCATCCGCGTCGGCACCAACGACCGCGACACCTCACTGGCAGTCTCCGCCGTCTTAGCCGCCAAACTGCAAAACAACGGCCAAACCGTCGACTACGCCCTGCCTTGGGATGTCGGCCACGGCGGCGATTATGACTTAGACGAACTGTTCGCCTGGATGAAGCAAGTCAGCAGCTCTACAAAATAAGCGTTCCAACATGGATTGAGATGAGATTTGGTATCCCGTTTTGATTGGAAAAAGGCCGTCTGAATATTTCAGACGGCCTGAGCCCTTTTTAAATAAAACCTTCTGAAAGCTAAATTTTTAACCTAATCTATGCTTACTGTACACACGCATCCATATATTTCAAGTTTTATATAGTTTAAAAACTTATCCGACTTTCAGAATTCAATAAATACAGAGTATTGATGCAATACAGGCTTTTAATTTTCTGATGAAATTTCTTGATCTTCAAATTTCATACTTTTCTGATTTAACTTCCAAGTAGTCTTATTTGTAGAAGATATGGATTTTTTACCCTGATGAAATTCATAGCAGACCCTATCTGTTTTTAATACAAACTCTTTGCTGAGTTCAAATTCCATCACACACTTTCCTTGCAGCTTCAAGGACAAGGTATCTTCTACATGGTAACTCAGTATTCCATCTATTTTTTTAAAATTGAAGGGCGGACGCAACAACTTTTTATTATCATAGAATGATTCGTATACCAAATCTATTGAGCCTAAACTTGGAAGGCCGGTATGGTCTTGGCCAATGCTTCCATCCTTTCTATTAATCAAATAAATATTATAATTTTGCTCAATAATACTATTTTCTTCAGACTCTTCTGACTCTCTATTAGTTGCAACAACAAGCCATGCAAATGAATCATTATAGGGAATCACACCCAGAACTTTTGCATACTCGGGGATACTTGTTGGAACAGCATATATATATTCTTTAGAATCCTTAGGCGCCTTAATCTTATTTAAATCAAGAAAACCATTTGATAATCTAGGATAGGACTGAAACCAGATTTTAGATGAAATCGGTAACGTTAAACATTCCGCCTCCGCCAAATGTCCCTGCTCCTTAGGATAATTAATATAACAATTATCCCTACTGCTTTTTTGAAGAGATACAACAGGCTCTTCTTTGATGTTTCTATCAGCAAGGGGCTCTTTAGTAACTACTGCTCCTTGTCCACACCCAGCTAAAGCCGTTAGTAAAAATAATAATAATATTACATGATTAGGTTTAGAATGAATCATACATTTCCTTAAATATCAATTACTTTTGGTTTAAACCCTTGGATATGCAAATGATGGTAATGATCCTTATGAGAAGAAGAATGAGGTAGGAGTTTATTACCATTAACCTTAACTGGGGACGATAAAAAATGCTTATATCCAAACTTATAAAGAGCTTCCACGAATCTTACATTAGCATCCCAGTCAAAATTATTAGCAGTTGTGTGAATCCCACCTCCACCAAGATGCGCATCATTCTTAGCAAAGTAACGGAAATCACCATTAATCCCATTTAAATGAGATACACTTACTCCAGGTCCACCATTTTTAGTACTGAATCCGCTTCCTACGCAAGCTACATGTCCTAGGGAGCACAAGGCCCCTAGAACAGCGGCTAGAGAAAGTCCACTTAGATAAAAACGCCCATCTTTACTTCTGATTTCCCATTTGTAGCTAATTTTCCCGTTTTTACTGACATAACTTTGATGTCTCCGTTGGTTAACCAAATATATAGTTTCTCTTGGTGTTGCTTCTTGATTCTTTTTTCTCCATTTATATGCAAGAAATAATGCTGACCGTTCATTTTGTAAAAGATGTTGGTTTCCTTGCTCATCATAATAAATAAATTCTACAAAACCAGTTGCATTTTTATTTTCTCTTTTGATTGTTCCATCATAGTAAATATGATAGCGAACTGTATCTTTAGCAGCTTTTTGATCTCCAACGACTGTTAACGGTTTTCCTCCCTGTTCTGTGTGGATATTTTTTTGACGGGGGGGTTCTTTTTGTTGAGGTTGAGGTTGAGGTTGAGATTTAGCTTTCTCTTCTTGCTTTGGCGGGGGAGTTTTTTGTGTCGTAGTTGGTTGTTTTTGTGAAGGATTATTTTTCAATACCTGCCCAATAGTATTAAAAGCAGCTTGTTGCACCACCTGTGTTACAGCTGTTATTGAATTTGTTCCTAAAGCACCCTGTGCGTTCTGTATTGCTGTCTGATTAACAGTAATCTGCCTAATCGAGACAGATTGCAGACATCGTAAGTGTAAAAGCGGTTTACCTTTATTTCCAAACCCATATACGAAACCGACTAAGGCCTTTACTTTTAAACGGCCTTCATGATCAGTTTTTTTGCTTTTTTCTCTTTGCCTATAAAATATACTGAATTCTGTATTGGAAACAGCTTTCCCTTTAGTATCTACAACCGTAATTGTAAACGTGTGTACAGGAAGCGAAACCTTCACTACTGTATCACGTAGACTTTCTGTAACCGTAAATGATTTAATCGGCTGGAGGTTGCCTTCACCTGCCATACAAATCTGAATAGTTTGTCCTATTTCCGCAATAATATTTTCTTTAATTCCTTGTGTATTTGTAATGTGTTGTTTGGGCTTCCCTTTGTACACCAAAGTGAATTTCACATTACTTATTGGTTTTTTTGTATCTCCTTCTAAAAGGCTGAGATGGAAGTTAACATCTTTAGACGCATTATTTTCCGCATCTGAAGAAGGCTGTTGTGGCTGCTGTTCCATTTCATCTTGTTTTTTAGGCTCAGGAGTGCCTTTTGCAGCCAATGGTGCAGAAACTTTCATATCCGAAGCTGTGATTGTATATGGCTGTACCTGATCCGCTTTTTGAGAAATTGTCTCACTTTCGCGACCATCAATTTCTAAAATGATTTCAGCGCCAGGATGTCTGACTATAACGGGCAACTCCCCATCTGTATCAGTTTTATGGGTAACTTCAAATTTGCTATTTAAATGTTTACCATCATATGAAGATAGTATTTTAACAGTCTTATCTTTTAAAGGAAGGCCGTCAACATCTTGCAGTTTTACTCGAATTTTACGTTTGCAACAGGTTTCCAAATCGTAGTTGGCAAATAATTTCAAATATTCGCTGATATGAGTTTTATTGCCATCAAACTCGCTGTGTCGTTTTCCTGTTTTTTTATCAATTTTGTAATTTCCAGGCATATCTAAAAAAGATGCTAAACCACCAGAACCAACTAGGTGGCAGCCGGCAATACAACCGGATTCGGTAATTTCTATCCCCTTAACAATTTTTCCATAATACTCATTAAACCCCCATACCCGTAATCTTTTACACCATAAATCAATAGATAAATTAATTGCTGCTACTTGAATTTCACGAGATGATCTAAATGCTTCTTCTGATACTGCTCCATTTTTTCCTGTCCATTCGCCTTGTTTTGTTTTATATCCTATATCAATTAGAGCGCCTTCTCCATACTGGAACAAACCAATATACCCTCTTTCGTTAATTTCATGAATAGCTTTTTTGTTTACTAAATCGTTCTGATTTAAATCAGCACCACTTTCTCTTCGTGCTAATGCATAAATGAACCCTTTTCTATTAGAAGGATAGGATATGTCAAATACAGCCTTATTTTTTCTCATAATTAATTTCCTAAATAATTATTATTAATAATAAATTTAATATTTTCCTAAAACAGTATTTCTAAGTATATTAATTTCCGAATTGGTTGTAATCTTCTAATAAATTATCCTCGACGACTTCTTCTGTCTCAGATATTTCTTCACAATCATGATCTTCTTCATCACAGGCACAACAGTGATCTTCATGTTCTGTCTCATTATCTGGGATGAGAGCCCATTTTTGCTCTTTGGTCAGCTTACCTATCACAGAAATTTCGATTTCATCTTTCGAATCTCCATAAAATCTTGATGTTCTCCCATTTTTATCAAAAGTTTCTATACGCTCTGAATTTTGCCCCCTATTAATTACTTTATAACTAATACCTCCTGATAAAAAATCAGAAGTGAATACACTACTAAAATCGAAACGCCTACTAAACAAACCTGTTTGTGGAAGTAATGGTAGCCGTGCATTGATCCCATTCGCCCCATTCACCACCAGCGGCGCCCTCACCCTTACCACCTTCGGACTCCCGATCTCAACTTCCCCGTTACTCAGCTTGATATACGCCCCTTTGCAGGTAATCAGAATCTCTTCCTTCGCCGCAATGGTGATTTTTCCTGCACTGCTGGTCAGGGTGGCGTCTTTTAAGGCGTTCAGCTGCAACTCGTCATTCTGTGCCTGTACAGTGACTGCACCCTGATTGGCCTGCATCTTGATGCCGCTGCTTTGGGCAAACAGGTTAACGCTCTCTGCCGCATGGGCGGTCAGGCTTTGGCCGGCGGTAATGTCGGTATGGTTGCCGCTGATAAGGTGGA
>NZ_JBQCXF010000047.1:0-16915 GCF_051956635.1 Neisseria sp. P0022.S010
GTGGCGGGAGACGGGGTTACCAGAAGGTTTTTATATTCCGGTTTGGTCAGGTCTTGCAGGGTTTGCGGCAGGGGCAGTTTTTTCTGTTCAAACCATTTTTTGTCGTAGTTGATGGCGACATAGGCGTAATCGACGGCCAACGCATCGGGCAGGGACGCAGTTACGGGCGCGGATTTGGGTTGGTTAGCGGCGAGGATGCCGGCGGCTTTGGCTTTGCCGATGTTGGCGTTGTCCAAACCGTAAACCGCATCGGCAATTGGGTTGGCTTTGCTCAAAATCAGTTTGTTGAGCATTTCGTTGCCGCTACCTGCCTTGATGACGGACACTTTGGCATCGTTGGCTTTTTCAAATTGCGCGATGACGGATTGGGGCAGACTGAAGGATTTGTGCACGGCCAAACGCACTTCGGTTTGGGCGTACAGGTTTGCCGAAGCCAGCAACAGGGCGAGGGCGGACAATTTCAGTTTCATTCTCTTTCCTTTGTACGGGTAAAATACGAAATATCATAACAAAATCTGCATATCAAGGCACGATATGAATCATTCCCCCGTTTGGCTGTTTGACCTCGACAATACTTTGCACAATGCCGAAGCCGGCATTTTCTACATCATCAACCGCGCCATGACCGAATACATGGCAGGCCGTCTGAAGCTTTCCGAAGAAGCCGCCTCCCAACTGCGCCAAGATTATTGGCACCGATACGGCGCGACGCTTGCCGGTTTGCAAATCCACCATCCCGAAGTTGATATCGATGAATTTTTGCGTGAAAGTCACCCGCTTAAGCAAATTTTGGCAAAGGTGGAGGGTATGGATGGAACTGATGACGTTTTAGGCCGTCTGAAAGGGCGAAAAGCCGTATTTTCCAACGGGCCTTCGTTTTATGTCCGCGCATTGGTTGAAACGTTGGGCTTGGAAGCGCATTTTGACGGCTTGTTCGGCACGGACGACTTCGGCCTGCTCTACAAACCCAATCCGCAAGCCTATCTCAACGTCTGCCGTCTGTTGGGCGTAAAACCCGAACAGTGCATCATGGTGGACGACAGCGCCGACAATCTGCACCAAGCCAAAGCCTTGGGCATGAAGACCGTTTGGTACGGCGAAAAAGCCCATCCGTTGTCATTTGCCGACGGCATAGCGAAAGATATGCAGGGTTTGCTTGAATTTTGCACAAAACTGCCGTGAAATTTTTAAAAATCAAGTACAATACACGGTATTGACGACATTTAAAAACAAGGACAACATCATGCGTAAACTCGCTTTAATCCTGACTGCCGCCGCCGTTTTGGCCGGTTGTTCTTGGGAAACCTACACCACCGAATCCGGCCGTACCGCCGTACGCCAAAAATATGCTACCGGCACACCCATCGTTTATCAGGACGGTACTTATTCTAAAAACATGAATTACAACCAGTTCCGCCCAGAGCGCCGCGCCGTCCAATCCAATCAAGCGGAACACGATGAACGCGGCCAAAACTGGCAAAAACCGCAATTTGCCAACCCACAGCCAGCAATCGAATAACAATATCCCCAAGGCCGTCTGAAACGGAGTGAAAAACAATAAACACTTGTTGTCACAGTTTTCAGACGGCCTCAAACAACGACAACGGAAACCGTATCATGGCTCAGACAACTTTAAATATCGTCATCCTTGCTGCCGGCAAAGGCACGCGCATGTACTCCAAAATGCCCAAAGTACTGCACCGCATCGGCGGCAAGCCCATGGTTGAGCGCGTTATCGACACCGCCGCCTCCCTGAATCCCCAAAACATCTGCGTCGTCATCGGCCACGGCAAAGAGCAAGTCTTGGACACCGTCAAACGCGATGTCGTTTGGGTTGAACAAACCGAACAGCTCGGTACCGGCCACGCCGTCAAAACCGCCCTGCCGCACCTGTCTGCCGAAGGCCGCACGCTGGTGTTGTACGGCGACGTCCCCCTGATTGACGCCGCCACCCTCGAAACCCTGCTCGAAGCCGCAGGCAACGAAGTCGGCCTGTTGACCGACGTTCCCAACGACCCGACAGGCTTGGGCCGCATCATCCGCGACAGCAACGGTAGCGTAACCGCCATTGTCGAAGAAAAAGACGCCGATGCCGCCCAAAAAGCCGTGAAAGAAATCAATACCGGCATTTTGGTTTTACCCAACGCCAAACTCGAAAACTGGTTGAACAGCCTTTCCAGCAACAATGCCCAAGGCGAATACTACCTGACCGACCTCATCGCCAAAGCCGTTGCCGACGGCATCAAAGTTCATCCCGTCCAAGTGCGCGCCTCCCATCTGGCCGCCGGCGTGAACAACAAACTCCAACTGGCCGAACTCGAGCGCATTTTCCAAACCGAACAGGCGCAAGAATTGCTGAAAGCAGGCATCACCCTGCGCGATCCGGCACGTTTTGATTTACGAGGCCGTCTGAAACACGGACAAGATGTCGTGATTGATGTCAACGTCGTCATCGAAGGCGAAGTCGAACTCGGCGACAACGTCGAAATCGGTGCCAACTGCGTGATCAAAAATGCCAAAATCGGTGCCAACACCAAAATCGCCCCGTTCTCCCATTTTGAAGGTTGCGAAGTCGGCGAAAACAACCAAATCGGCCCATACGCCCGCCTGCGTCCGCAAGCCAAACTGGCCGACGACGTACACATCGGCAATTTCGTCGAAGTCAAAAATGCCACCATCGGCAACGGCACCAAAGCCAACCACCTCACCTACATCGGTGATGCTGAAATCGGCAGCAAAACCAACTTTGGCGCCGGCACGATTATTGCCAACTATGACGGCGTGAACAAACACAAAACCGTCATCGGCGACGAAGTGCGCATCGGTTCAAACTGCGTCTTAATCGCCCCCGTAACGTTGGGTAACAAAGTGACGACAGGCGCAGGCAGCGCGATTACCAAAAACGTCGAAGACGGCAAACTCGTCCTCGCCCGTTCACGCCAAACCGTCATCGAAGGCTGGGTGCGTCCGGAAAAAGGCGATAAGAAGTAAAGCCGGCCTTTTATTTATTTTCAGACGGCCTTAAGAAACAAACAGGCCGTCTGAAACCCAGATTTGCCGTTTCAATGAATATAAAACGGCGTTTTCCGACTGCCGCTTTCGGGAGCCGGAGCAGCAGTCATTTTCTCAAACTTTTGATACTAAGGAACTTATATGTGCGGTATCGTAGGTGCTATTCGCGCCAATCACAATGTAGTCGATTTTCTGACTGACGGTCTCAAACGCCTTGAATACCGAGGCTATGATTCGTCGGGTATTGCCGTAAACATGGACGGCAAAATCAAACGCGTCCGCCGCGTCGGCCGCGTGCAGCTGATGGAGGACGCCGCGCGCGAAAAAGGCGTGTTCGGCCATATCGGCATCGGCCATACCCGTTGGGCAACCCACGGCGGTGTAACCGAGCCTAACGCCCACCCCCATATTTCCGGCGGCATGATTGCGGTTGTCCACAACGGCATCATCGAAAACTTCGAAGCCGAACGCGAACGCCTGCAAGCTTTGGGTTACACCTTCGAATCGCAAACCGATACCGAAGTCATCGCCCACAGCGTCAACCACGAATACACGCAAAACGGCGGCAAACTGTTTGAAGCCGTCCAAGCTGCGACTGCCCGTTTCCACGGCGCATACGCCATTGCCGTTATCGCACAAGACAACCCTGAAGAAATGGTTGTTGCGCGCATGGGCTGCCCGTTGTTGGTGGCCTTGGGCGACCAGGAAACCTTTATTGCTTCCGACGTATCCGCCGTGATCGCCTTTACCCGCCGCATCGCCTATTTGGAAGACGGCGACATCGCCCTGTTGAATGCAAACGGTATCGAAAAACTGCTCGACAAAACCGGTGCGCAAACCGAACGCGCGGTTAAAGTATCCGAATTGTCTCTGGCTTCTTTGGAGTTGGGCCCATACAGCCACTTCATGCAAAAAGAAATCCACGAACAACCCCGCGCCATCGCCGATACCGCCGAAGTCTTCTTGGACGGTGGTTTCGAACCTGAAAACTTCGGCGCGAATGCACGCGAAGTGTTCGACGATATCCACAGCATCAAAATCCTTGCCTGCGGTACGTCCTACTATGCCGCGCTGACCGCCAAATACTGGCTCGAATCCATTGCCAAAGTGCCGACCGACGTGGAAATCGCCAGCGAATACCGCTACCGCGACGTGATTGCCGATCCGAAACAATTGGTCATCACCATTTCCCAATCCGGCGAAACTTTGGACACCATGGAAGCCCTGAAATACGCGCAATCCTTGGGACACAAACACAGCCTGTCTATTTGTAACGTGATGGAATCCGCCCTGCCACGCGAAAGCGAATTGGTACTGTACACACGCGCCGGCGCAGAAATCGGCGTTGCCTCTACCAAAGCGTTCACGACCCAACTGGTTGTCCTGTTCGGCCTGGCCGTTACCTTGGGCAAACAACGCGGCTTGGTTTCAGACGAGCAAGCAGCTGCATACGTTGAAGAATTGCGCCAACTGCCGGGCAGCATTCAGCACGTTCTCAACCTTGAGCCGCAAATCGCCGCTTGGGCGCAAAAATTTGCCAAGAAAACCAGCGCACTCTTCCTGGGTCGCGGCATCCACTTCCCAATCGCCCTTGAAGGCGCGTTGAAGCTGAAAGAGATTACCTATATCCACGCCGAAGCGTATCCTGCGGGTGAGCTGAAACACGGCCCGTTGGCCTTGGTGGACGAGAACATGCCTGTTGTCGTGATTGCCCCGAACGACAGCCTGCTGGACAAAGTGAAAGCCAACATGCAGGAAGTCGGCGCACGCGGCGGCGAACTCTTCGTCTTCGCCGACCTCGACAGCAACTTCAACGCCACCGAAGGCGTGCACGTCATCCGCGCCCCACGCCACGTCGGCGTACTCTCTCCGATTGTGCACACCATCCCCGTGCAACTCCTGTCTTACCACGCCGCCCTCGCACGCGGTACAGACGTGGACAAACCGCGCAACTTGGCTAAATCGGTAACGGTTGAATAAGTAATTGACCGGTTAAAAAAGGCCGTCTGAAACCTTGAAACAGGTTTCAGACGGCCTTTATGTTTTAAGAATCCGATTTATTTTTCGTATTCGGAAATATACTGAATAATGGCCATTTGAGGATTCTGAGCAATAATAAATTCAGCATCTTTTTTTTGATGCTGATAGCCTCAGCTTATCAAATTTTTTTCACGTAGCTCATTTCCATATACTCCAAGAATAAATTTAATTATGAGAGATGCAAGCTTAATTATTATCAGAAAAATTGCGCTACCAGAAATTTCCATTTCTCCAGTATCAGTAACTGAAATTGGGATTGGAGCAAATGCAAATAGAGCTAAAATAATTAGCACAATACCTAATCCCCAAATTTTTTTACACATGCCCAGATACCTTCAAAGAAAAATGCAGGCCAAGACCAGCCTTGTTTGACCGCTTCATATTGGCCTATTGAATCTTTAAATATCTTATATACTTTCATGAAAACCCCTTTTATGATTAATATTTGAAAAGTAAGAAATTGTATCATAGTGCATAAGTAATCTGAATAATTGTCAAACAACAGGCCGAGACCTTTGCAAAACTCCCCCAAAATCCCCTAAATTCCCATCAAGACATTTAGGGGATTTCCCATGACCACCTTCTTTCAGCAAACCGCACAAGCCATGATTGCCAAACACATCGACCGCTTCCCACTATTGAAGTTGGATCAGGTGATTGATTGGCAACCGATCGAACAATACCTGAATCGTCAAAAAATCCGTTACCTCCGAGACCACCGCGGCCGTCCCGCCTATCCCCTGTTGTCCATGTTCAAAGCCGTCCTGCTCGGACAATGGCACAGCCTCTCCGATCCCGAACTTGAACACAGCCTCATCACCCGCATCGATTTCAACCTGTTTTGCCGTTTTGACGAACTGAGCATCCCCGATTACAGCACCTTATGCCGCTACCGCAACTGGCTGGCGCAAGATGACACCCTGTCCGAACTGCTGGAGCTGATTAACCGACAATTGACCGAAAAAGGCTTAAAAATAGAGAAAGCATCCGCCGCCGTCGTTGACGCCACCATTATTCAGACCGCCGGCAGCAAACAGCGCCAGGCCATAGAAGTCGATGAAGAAGGACAAGTCAGCGGCCTAACCACACCGAGTAAAGACAAAGATGCCCGTTGGACAAAGAAAAACGGCCTCTACAAACTCGGTTACAAACAACATACCCGTACCGATGGGGAAGGCTATATCGAGAAACTGCACATCACCCCCGCCAATACCCATGAGTGCAACCATCTGTCCCCTTTGTTGGAAGGCATTGCCGAAGGTACGACCGTCTATGCCGACAAAGGCTATGACAGTAAGGAAAACCGGCAACATCTGAAAGAGCATCAGTTGTTAGACGGCATTATGCGCAAAGCCCACCGCAACCGTCCGCTGACGGAAGCACAAACCAAACGCAACCGATATTTGTCGAAGACCCGTTATGTGGTCGAACAAAGCTTCGGTACGCTGCACCGTAAATTCCGCTACGCCCGGGCAGCCTATTTTGGTCTGTGTAAAGTGAGTGCGCAAAGCCATCTGAAGGCGATGTGTTTGAACCTGTTGAAAGCGGCTAACAGGCTAAGTGCGCCTGTTGCTGCCTAAAAGGCGGCCCAGATGCCTGATTGATCAGGTATCCAAGGTGAATTACGGGGATATTTGAGTAGAATCAGTGGATATTTGAAACAAAAACAGCCGAAAACTTGTGTTGGTATTTCGGCTGTCGTGGGAAGGGCTTTTTTGCAAAGGTCTCAGGCCGTCTGAAATACTCAGACGGCCTTTTGTTTGCCCAGGCAAATTAAATATCGTATGTGGTTGAAGCGGTATCGCCGCCCTTACCTGTCCAGTTGGTATGGAAGAACTCGCCGCGCGGTTTGTCGGTACGCTCATAAGTGTGCGCACCGAAGTAGTCGCGTTGCGCTTGCAACAGGTTGGCAGGCAAACGCTCAGAAGTGTAGCCGTCAAGGAAGGTAATGGCGGAAGCCATGCAAGGCATCGGAATACCGCACTCAATCGCTTTGGCCACCACTTTACGCCATGCAGGCAGACAGATTTCCAATACGCCTTTGAAATAAGGATCGGAACCCAAGAAGACCAAATCAGGATTGGCTTCGTATGCGTCGCGGATGTTGCCCAAGAACGCGCTGCGGATGATGCAGCCTTCGCGCCACAAGAGGGCAGTATTGCCGTAATTCAATGCCCAATCGTTGTTTTCGCTGGCTTCGCGGATGAGCATGAAACCTTGTGCGTAGGAAATGATTTTAGATGCCAACAGGGCTTGGCGCAGGGCTTCGACCCATGCGGCTTTGTCGCCGTCAACGGGGGTAACGGTTTTACCGAACAAGCGGCCGGTTTGAACGCGTTGGTCTTTGAACGCGGATACGCAGCGAGCGAACACGGCTTCGGAAATGAGCGTCAGCGGGATGCCCAAATCAAGGGCGTTGATGCCGGTCCATTTGCCTGTGCCTTTTTGTCCGGCGGTATCGAGGATTTTTTCGACCAAAGGTTCGCCGTTTTCGTCTTTGTAGCCCAAAATCGCGGCGGTGATTTCAATCAGGTAGGAATCCAGCTCGGTTTGGTTCCATTCGCTGAAAATGCGGTGCATTTCGTCGTAGCTCAGACCCAAGCCGTCTTTCATGAATTGGTAGGCTTCGCAAATCAACTGCATATCGCCGTATTCGATGCCGTTGTGCACCATTTTGACGAAATGGCCCGCGCCGTCGCGACCAACCCAGTCGCAGCAGGGTTCGCCTTGCGGGGTTTTGGCGGCAATGGCTTGGAAGATGGGTTTGACGGCAGGCCATGCGGCTTCGTCGCCGCCGGGCATAATGGACGGGCCGTGACGTGCGCCTTCTTCGCCACCGGAAACGCCCGCGCCGATAAAGCGGATGCCTTTTGCCGCCAGCTCGTGTGTGCGGCGGGTGGAATCAGGATAGTTTGCATTGCCGCCGTCAATAATGATGTCGCCTTCGTCCAAAAGCGGAACGAGTTGTTCGATAAAATCGTCCACGACAGAACCAGCGCGTACCATCATCATGATTTTGCGCGGTTTTTCTAATTTATCAACCAGATCTTTCAGTGAATATGCGCCGATAATATTGGTATTTTTGGCTGCGCCGTTTAAAAAATCATCTACTTTGCTGGTCGTACGGTTGTATGCGACAACTTTAAAGCCGTTGTCGTTCATGTTGAGAATCAGGTTTTGCCCCATTACGGCAAGGCCGATTACGCCAATGTCGCCTTTCATTTCGCGAAACTCCGTTATTGATTAATTTTATCAAGCGTAACTCTAGCTGATTTACACGTTTTTAACAATCCTTAACTTTTTAATTTTTTGAAAAGATGCCTTTACGTTTCAGACGGCCTTTGCCTTCGGGAAAACAAACTATAAATAAGATTTTAAATAATAAATAGAAGATGATATTGAGTGTTGCCACAGCTTGTTGATAACTTTGATTAAAACAATTTTTCAAATACTTAGCTGATATTTTTTGATGAGGATAAAGTATGGTCGGCCTTGTTTGCGTATGTGGATAAAAATTTTCTGCCGCTTCATTCTGTGGATAAATTTTCGCCTGTGCACAATCTTAGCTTGTTTTATACTTCTCCAATCGGAACTGATTGAGTAGGGAAATAGTCAAATGGTTTTTTATTTCTGAATATTTTCATATTTCCTCTTGTTCAAGTTGGGAAAAGACCGTCTGAAAATATGTCAATAAGGGTGTACATATGAAGTTTTCCTTTAGTATTAACCTGTTATCTGTTTTAATTTTGGCCGCTTGTGCGCAACAGCCGATTCAAAAGCCTCAAGTTGCCTTGCCTTCCATATCTATGGATAACCATGCGCCGGAGCAAGGAACAGGGTTGACGGAGCAGAAGTTAATCCGCGCCAAGCATTATATGGCAGCGTCTGCCAATCCGCTGGCAACTGAAGCCGGTTATGAAATTTTGAAGCGCGGCGGCAGTGCGATAGATGCGATGATTGCCATGCAGACAACTTTGGGACTGGTTGAGCCGCAGTCTTCCGGATTAGGCGGCGGTGCGTTTTTGGTGTATTGGGACAATAAGGCGAAAAAGCTGACGACGTTTGATGCCCGTGAAACGGCGCCAAAAGTGGCAACGCCGGAACTTTTCTTGGACGAAAACGGCAAACCGATGGGCTTTATGAAAGCAGTGGTCGGCGGCCGTTCGGTCGGTGTGCCGGGAATTCCGAAGCTGCTCGAAGATGTCCACAAGCGTTACGGCAAATTGCCGTGGGCAAGCCTGTTTGACAAACCGATTGCTTTGGCGGAACAAGGCTTTACCGTTTCACCGCGTATGGCAAAATCCATCGAGCAGAATTTGGAGCCGTTGAAACGTTATCCGCAAACTGCCGCGTATTTCCTGCCCGACGGCAAGCCTTTGGCAGCGGGAACGGTGTTGAAAAACCCTGAATTTGCCCGCTCCGTGCGCCTGTTGGCGGAAAAAGGCAGCGCGCCGTTTTATCAGGGGGCGCAGGCGCAGAATATTGTCCGTGCCGTTACCGGCGCTGTGGATAACCCCGGCAAAATCAGTATGGCGGATTTGAAAAACTACCGCGTTATCGAGCGCGAACCGGTTTGCGCGCCGTATCGTGAATACGAAGTCTGCGGCATGGGCGCGCCAAGTTCGGGCGCGATTGCTTTGGGCGAGATTTTGGGCGTCTTGCAAAATCAGGATATGAAGGCGTTGGGCGCGGAAAATATCCACAGTTGGCGCTGGATAGGCGATGCGTCGCGGATTGCTTTTGCCGACCGAGATCATTACGTCGGTGATCCCGCGTTTGTAAACGTTCCGACCCGTGCCATGATTTCTCAGGCTTATTTGAAACCGCGCGCCGAAGAAATCCGCAAAGCTGACAAGGCATTGGAAAATATTCAGGCAGGCAAGTTTGGTAAGACATACGCGCAGGGGATGGCGGTCGAGTTGCCGTCAACCAGCCATTTGGTGGTTGTGGATAAAGACGGCAACGTCGTGTCGATGACGACTTCGATTGAAAACGCGTTCGGTTCGGGGCTGATGGCAAACGGCTATCTGCTCAACAATGAATTGACCGATTTTGCTTTCAACCCTGTCGGCGCGGACGGTAAAACGGTGGTCAACAGCGTGGCAGGCGGCAAACGGCCGCGTTCTTCAATGGCGCCAACCATTGTAATGAAAGATGGCAAACCTTATTTGGCGGTCGGTTCACCCGGCGGCAGCCGCATCATCGGTTTCGTCGCCAAAACGCTGGTGGCGCATATCGATTGGGGCATGGACATTCAGGCGGCAATTTCACTGCCGAATATGCTCAATCGCGGCAGCCAGTATGAAATCGAGGAAAAAACCGCTGCGGCGGACAAAGCGTCAGCATTGGAAAAACTGGGCTACAAAGTCCAAATCCGCGATTTGAATTCCGGCGTACAAGGCATTGTGATCGGCAAAGACGGTTTGCTCGGCGGTGCCGACCCGCGCCGCGAAGGCAAGGTTATGGGCGATTGATATTGTCGGTTTGACATGAAAAAGGCCGTCTGAACTTGGTTTCAGACGGCCTTTTTAGTTTGGGAAAATATATGGATAAGATGTGTATAAGAATAGAGTTAAATTTTAATATTTTTATTTTTCAATAAGATAAAAAGAATGAATATGTGGATAATTAATTGTGGAAAATGACATGATTTAGGCCGTCTGAACCTTTCAGACGGCCTTCTCATTGGACTGCTTTATCTATTTTTTATCAGGCTGCCGGCAGCTCGTGAAAAGCGGTGGGCAATTCTTCGTCATCGGCAAACTCAACCCATTCGTAAGCCGTTTCATCTGCCAAAACGGCACGCAACAGCGCATTATTGATGGCATGACCTGATTTGTAACCTTCAAATGCGCCAATAATCGGATGGCCGACAATGTACAAATCGCCAATTGCATCCAAGATTTTGTGGCGGACAAATTCATCGGGATAGCGCAAACCTTCCGGATTCAAAACGTCCATGTCGTCAATCACGATGGCGTTGTTCAAATTGCCGCCCAGTCCGAGATTATGGGCGCGCATCATTTCCACTTCGTGCATAAAGCCGAAGGTACGGGCGCGGGCAATTTCATCGATATAGGATTTTCCTGCAAAATCAATCTCAAAAGTGGGCGAGCTGCGGTTGAAAACCGGATGGTCGAATTCGATGGTTAAAGTAACTTTAAAGCCGTCGTAAGGCGTAAAACGCACCCATTTTCCGGTTTCTTTGATTTCAATGGGTTTGAGGATTCTTAAAAAACGTTTTTGGGCTTTTTGATCGACAACGCCCGCATCTTGCAAAAGATAAATAAACGGCAGGCTCGAGCCGTCCATAATCGGAATTTCAGGCGCGTTCAATTCAATCAAGGCATTGTCGATGCCGTAGGCAGACAGAGCCGACATAATGTGTTCAATCGTACCGATGCGCACGCCCTTATCGGTAACAATGGTTGAAGAGAGGCGGGTATCGTTGATCAAATAAGGATTCAATTGGATGACTTCGCCCATTTCCCCGCTCAAATCAGTACGGCGGAACGAAATACCGCTGTTTTCTTCGGCAGGATGCAAAGTCAGAGCGACCCTTTCGCCCGAATGCAGGCCAACGCCGGTAACGCTTACTGATTTGGCTAAAGTCCGTTGCAGCATAATTGCTTCCTTTTAAAAAGTCTGATGGACAAATGATACGTTAAAAAGGAAAAAACAAGCCATCATTTTTAATAGTATTTGCCAATATGGATGTTTTGCAGGGATAAACTTCAAGGTTTGAATTATCCACAAAGGTGTGTGAAATTGAAGTGGGTAATTTGGTTTTTATCCACAGGTAAATAGGGAAACTAAGATTTTATCCTTTTTTATTCCGACATTCAGTTGGGGTTTGCCTCAAAGATAAAAAGTGATTATTGGATTGGTTTTAAAGAAAAATATTCTGTTATCCACAAAGGATTAGGATCATCATCAAAATCATCGTTTTAAAAATTTAAATAATATGATTTGAAGAAAAGACTGAGTTATCAGCACAAAAACGGCAAAATACAGAAAAATAGAACTAAATTTATGAAAATCATAAACTTATAAAAAAACTAAGATAAAAAAATGAAATTTATGAAATAAAATACCAAAAAACAGGATTATTTAGACAAATTCGATATTTTCCTACAAACAAGAATTTCATGTTTTCTTTATTTAAATCAAACAACTTAAAAGTAATTATCTGTAATCCTAGAAAGTAATTTTATTTCAGGATACAATGGCCTTACTGAAAAATTTTTCCCATTCCATCTAATTAGGAGTAGCAAAATGAGTATTAAAGTAGCGATTAATGGTTTTGGCCGTATCGGTCGTCTGGCATTGCGTCAAATTGAAAAAGCCCAAGGTATCGAAGTCGTTGCTGTTAACGACTTGACTCCTGCCGACATGCTGTTGCATCTCTTCAAATACGACAGTACCCAAGGCCGTTTTGAAGGCTCTGCCGAATTGAAAGACAACGCTATTGTTGTTAACGGCAAAGAAATCAAAGTATTTGCCAATCCTAATCCTGAAGAATTGCCTTGGGGCGAGCTGGGTGTGGACGTCGTCCTTGAATGTACCGGTTTCTTTACCAGCAAAACCAAAGCTGAAGCCCATATCCGTGCCGGTGCGCGCAAAGTTGTGATTTCTGCCCCTGGCGGCAATGATGTGAAAACCGTTGTATACGGCGTAAACCAAGATATTTTGGACGGCAGCGAAACTGTTATCTCCGCCGCTTCTTGTACGACTAACTGTCTGGCCCCTATGGCTGCGGTATTGCAAAAAGAGTTCGGTATTGTTGAAGGCCTGATGACCACCATCCACGCTTATACCGGCGACCAAAACACCCTTGACGCGCCACACCGCAAAGGCGACTTCCGCCGCGCCCGTGCCGCTGCTTTGAATATCGTACCGAACAGCACCGGTGCCGCTAAAGCCATCGGCTTGGTTATCCCTGAATTGAACGGCAAACTTGATGGTTCTGCCCAACGCGTTCCTGTTGCTACCGGCTCTTTGACCGAACTGGTTTCTGTTCTCGAACGCCCTGTTACCAAAGAAGAAATCAATGCAGCCATGAAAGCTGCCGCCAACGATGCTTTAGGCTATACTGAAGATCAAATCGTTTCTTCCGACGTTATCGGTATCGAGTACGGCTCACTCTTCGATGCTACTCAAACCCGCGTGATGACTGTTGGCGACAAACAATTGGTGAAAACCGTTGCTTGGTACGACAATGAAATGTCTTACACTTGCCAACTGGTTCGTACCTTGGAATTCTTTGCCAGCAAAATCTAAAAAATAACGGGCTGAATCAATCAGTCTGTGGATAATTAAAAGGCCGTCTGAACATTTCAGACGGCCTTTTGTTTGTAGATAAATTCAATTTGCAATCAAATTATGGATAGTTTAATCACTGTGGCACAATTGTTTTCTATCCTAAACTGCACTTCATAATCTGCAATATTCATTATATAAACCCGTTCGGGAATATCTTGATAGGCAGGACGGGGATCTTGGGCAATGCTTTGCTCAATAAGATATTTTTCTTCTGTGGATAAATGTTCCGCAAGTGTACTTTCTGCCCAGACTACGCTCAATTCTTCAGGTTTGCCGCTGACAAAGCCCGATGATGCGTCTGGTTTGGATTCGACAAACGGGATGTAGGGTTTAATATCCACTACCGGAGTACCGTCCAACAGGTCTGCGCCGCTGCAATAAATGCGGACAGGTTTGCCTGTTTCGATGCGTTCGAGTTTTAGCAGGGATAAACCGAGATGATTGGGGCGGTGTGGGCTGCGCGTGGCAAATACGCCCATTTTTTGTTTGCCTCCGAGCCGTGGCGGACGCACCATTTGTGCCCAACCTTCATCCAATACGCCGTGGAAAATAAAACTTATCCACACATAGTCGAAATCTTCCAAGCCCCGAACGCTGTCTGCGGTAAATTCAGGAGTGAGTTCAATACAAATTTCTGCCGCAGGAACCAAGCCGGGTTGGCGGGCAATGCCGAATTTTTGCTTGTAGGGGGAATGAACGGTTGCAATAGGCGTAATCGAATAGGACATAATTTGTGGATAAATATTCTGTACAAACTGTCATCATATCACAGATGTTTTCCCACATTTTGCAGTCGTAATTTGTTATAATACAAAGCATTTATTCCAAATGTCCAAACATTGACAATAAATGCAAAATTTAAATTATTTAAAATAAAATCAATAGGTTATATTAATCCATGATTGTTTCTATCGATGTAGATGCACAAAAAACGTTTACGCCTTTGTGCCCGAAAGAATTGCCTGTTGCCGAAGGTCATCTGATTGCGGATGAACTCAATGCACAAGCTGCATTGGCGGATTTGCGCGTGATGACGAAAGATGCACATCATGCCGCGGCAAAATGGCTTGTGGATAATCCTGTTGATATGTTGAAACCGACGGGTTTGCCTGATGCGGATTTGACTTGGGTGGCGCATGCGATGGTTGGAACATATGGCTATGAATTGTTGGATGGCCTGCCTTCAGCCAAAGAATACGATTATTGCGTTTGGAAAGGCGTTGATCCTGAGTTACATCCTTACGGCGCATGTTTTCACGATATTGAAGAAAAACTCAGTACAGGTTTGATCGAATGGTTGCGCTGTCAAAATGCAGATACAGTTATTGTCGGCGGCTTGGCAACGGATTATTGTGTGAAGACAACGGTTTTACAGTTGCTTAAAGGCGGGGCTTGGAAAGTCATCGTTAATCAGGCGGCTTGCCGCGGCATTGCTCCGGAAACGGTTGAATCTGCATGGAAGGAAATGCGTTCCGCCGGAGCTATTATTTTAGAAAATGCTAAAGAAATAAAAAAATACATTAATAATCAATAAATTATATTTAAAATTTCATTGTTTCACGTGAAACATCTTTCAAAATATGAAGATTTTACTTGTCCGCTTGTCCAGTATGGGCGATTTAATTCACACGTTGCCCGCAGTTGAAGATTTGGCAAGACAATGTCCTGAGGTAGAACTGCATTGGTTGTGTGAGGCCGGATTTGCGGATATTGCGCGCCTGCATCCTTTTGTCAAAAAGGTTCATGTAATGAAATGGCGACAGTGGCGCAAACATCTTTTTCAGGCTGAAACGTGGCGTGAAATAGGCCGTCTGAAAACGGATTTACAGGCTGAATCTTTTGATTTTGTTTTAGATAGTCAAGGACTGATTAAAAGCGCATGCTTTGCCAAAATGGCTAAATCCCCTATTTACGGTTTGGATAAACACAGTGCGCGTGAAAGTTTGGCTGCCCTTGCGTACAGCAAAACGTTTGCCGTGCCGAAAGGTAAAAATGCGGTTTGGCGAAACCGTGAGTTATTCGCCCAAGTTTTTGGTTATACAATGCCTGAAACGCAGGTATTTGGTTTGTCGGTTCCTGAATCAGGCCGTCTGAAAAATGTGCAATCCCCCTATTACGTTGCTTTGCATGCAACCAGTCGCGACAGTAAATTATGGCCGGTAGAACACTGGCGTGCATTATTGAAAAAGTTGAATGAAGAGCAACAATGCAATGTATATCTGCCGTGGGGAAATGAAACCGAAAAAATGCGCGCCAAACAGATTGCAAGCGATTTACCGTTTGCTTTCGTCTGCGACAAGATGAATTTATTACAGGCTGCATTTTTATTGAAAAACGCAGAGGGTATTATCGGCGTAGATACTGGGTTGCTACATCTTGCCAATGCGTTGGAAAAGCCTGTTGTAGGAATTTATACAGATACAGATCCGGCCAAGACCGGCGTTCAAGTTTCGGCTTATGCAAAAAATTTAGGCGGTATTGCTCAAATTCCCAATGTTGACGAGGTTTATCAAACCTTGATGGATTGTGTTGCTGCATACGGTAAATAATTGCTGGGGAGTTAGATTTATTTTCTGAGTAAATGCTTTAGAAATGATATAATTCCGCTCTATTTGCCAAGATTTATACAAATTTGGTTTTGTCATGTTGGTGAAAACCGAATTGGATTTTATATAAAGAATGTATCAAAAGCAGTATGCTTGATTTGATGGACATTCTTTTTAGGAGAATTGAATGAAAGCACTGGTCGCAGTAAAGCGCGTAGTGGACTATAACGTCAAAGTTCGTGTGAAAGCCGATGGTTCCGATGTGGATATCGGTAATGTCAAAATGTCGATGAACCCGTTTGATGAAATCGCGGTAGAAGAAGCTGTCCGTTTGAAAGAAGCCGGAAAAGTAAGCGAGATTGTTGCTGTTTCTCTTGGCGAGAAAAAATGCGAAGAGACGTTGCGTACTGCTTTGGCGATGGGTGCCGACCGTGCGGTTCATGTTGAGACTGATGCGAAATTGGAGCCTTTGGCCGTTGCAAAATTGCTGAAAGCTGTTGCAGATAAAGAAAATCCGCAAATTTTACTGCTGGGCAAACAGGCAATTGACGATGACGCCAACCAAGTTGCCCAAATGCTGGCTGCGTTGTTGAATGCGGCTCAAGGTACTTTTGCATCAAAAGTGCAAATTGAAGGCGAAGAAGTATTGGTAACCCGTGAAATTGACGGCGGCGAAGAGACTGTTGCGTTGAAGCTGCCTGCGGTCATCAGTGCGGATTTGCGTTTGAACGAACCACGTTTTGTCAAACTTCCTAATATCATGGCGGCAAAGAAAAAGCCTTTGGAAAAATTAAGTCCTGCCGATTTGGCTGTGGATATTTCTCCGCGTTTAAATACCGTGAAATTTGCCGAACCTAAAGCACGTCAAGCCGGTGTGAAAGTGGCTGATGTTGCCGAGTTGGTTGAAAAGCTGAAAAACGAAGCCAAAGTGATCTAAGGAGTATGAAATGAGCGTATTGATTATTGCGGAACATAATAACCAACATTTGAATCCT
>NZ_JBQCXF010000048.1:0-16692 GCF_051956635.1 Neisseria sp. P0022.S010
TGCCGGGGTCGATGCCGAGAATGCGTGTGGGTTGGAACTGGGACATAGTGCGTGTTTAAAGTAATCGGTGTTTCAGGGCAGGCAGGCGCGTGCGCACGCTTTGCAGGCGCGCGGTATCCAAATCGGCCAAAATCACGCCTTCGCCTTCGGGCAACGTCGCCAACACATCGCCCCAAGGGTCGATAATCATACTGTGGCCGAATGTGCGGCGGCCGCTTTCATGCAGTCCGCCCTGTGCCGACGCGATGACGTAGCATTGGTTTTCCACTGCACGGGCGCGCAGCAGTAATTCCCAATGCGCCTTGCCGGTCGTGTGGGTAAACGCGGCTGGCAACAGCAAAACATCAAATGGCTGCTGGGCGCGGAAAAACTCAGGAAAGCGCAAATCGTAGCAGACCCCGGCCGCCAGCGGAACATCGTCCACGCTCAGCTTCGGCACATCGCTGCCCGCCAGTATCGTATCGGCTTCGGCGTAGCGTTCGCCCAAACCGGAAAAGCCGAAAAGGTGCATTTTGTGGTAAAGCCCGATTCGTTTCCCGTCGCGGTCATACACCAGCATCGTATTCATCACCTTGCCTGCGTCTGGGCTTTGCAACGGAACCGTGCCGCCAAATAACACCACGCCGCATTCCCTTGCCGTTTCGCTTAAGGCCGTCTGAAAACGGGTGTCGCAGGTTTCGCCGACGCCTCCATCGTCCAAAGGCTCGGCAAATGCCAGCTTGTCCGTATCGTTTTTGCCCATCAGCGGCCAATATTCGGGCAGCAACACCCAATCCGCCCCTTGTTCGGCAGCCTCGTGGACAAGGCGTTTCATCGTGGCAATATTGGTTTCGGGGGCGGTGGACGACACCATTTGTACAGCGGCGGCGCGTAAAGAGCGCATCATCAAAACTCCTGTCAGATTTTGCAAGAATTGTAACTTGTTTACGCACAAGGCCGATACAATCGCCTCACAATTCCTCTCCAAAAAAAGGATAAACCATGAACTTGAAACTTCTCCTCACTGCCGCACTTCCCACCGCCGCATTCGCCGCACATGCCGATGTACAGCTTTACGGCAGCATCAAAAGCGGCATCGAAACCTCGCAAACCCGTTTCGGCGGCCAAACACGCAGCAGCACCGCCGTTGCCGACCAAGGCAGCCACATCGGTTTGCGCGGCTCGCATCCAATTGGCGGCGGAACGAATTTTATTTGGGAAGTCGAACAAGACACGCCGGTCGGCAAAAGCGGCTCCATCCGCCAAGACTGGCGCGAACGTCGAGACAATTTTGGCCGTTAAAGGAAGGATTGAATAGTAAAGGCTGTCTGAAAATCAGGATAACTGGTTTTCAGACGGCCTTTGTTCTTATAATAGCGGTTTATTGTTTTCACACACCCAGTAACGGAGTTTCCATGCAGTTTTCAGCATTCGGCGAAAAATTCACGCAACACAGCGGCATTTTGCAATTGATGGACGATTTGGGCGACGCGCTCAAAAGCGACAAGCCCGTCAATATGCTTGGCGGCGGCAATCCGGCGAAGATTGCTGAAGTCAATGCGGTGTTCGCCGATGTGTTCTCCAAACTGGCGGCGGAACACGCTGTTGAGAATATCGGCAATTATTCCAATCCGCAGGGCGATGCGGCGCTGATTGCGGCTTTGACTAAGTTTCTTAACCGCGAATACGGCTGGAATCTGACGGCGGACAATATTGCGCTGACCAATGGTTCGCAAAACGCGTTTTTCTATTTGTTCAACCTGTTTGGCGGCAAATTCAATCTTTCAGACGGCCAAACGGCTGAAAAAGCCATTTTGTTGCCGCTTGCGCCTGAATATATCGGTTATGCCGATGTGCATATCGAGGGGCAGCATTTTATTTCGGTGAGGCCGAAAATCGAAAATGTCGAACACGAAGGCGAAGCAGGCTTTTTTAAATACCGTGTGGACTTTGACGCGCTGGAGAGCCTGCCTGAATTGAAAGCGGGCAAAATCGGTGCGATTTGCTGTTCGCGCCCGACCAATCCGACCGGCAATGTGCTGACCGACGACGAAATGGCGCGTTTGGACGCGTTGGCGCAGGAACATGGGATTCCGCTGATTATCGACAACGCTTATGGAATGCCGTTCCCGAATATTATTTACAGCGATGTAACGCTCAATTGGCACGAAAACATCATCCTCTGCTTCAGCCTTTCTAAAATCGGCCTGCCCGGCGTGCGTACCGGCATTATTATCGCCGCGCCGGAAGTGGTCAAAGCCGTCAGCAGTTTGAATGCGATTGTGAACCTGTCGCCCACCCGTTTCGGCGCGGCGATTGCGGCGCCGCTGTTAAACGACGGCCGTCTGAAACAGTTGGCCGACCAAGTGATTCAGCCGTTTTACCGTCGGCAGGCGCAAACGGCGGTTTCCCTGCTCAAACGCGAATTGGGTGCGTATCCGTTGAAAATCCACAAGCCCGAAGGCGCGATTTTCTTGTGGCTTTGGTTTGAAAACCTGCCGGTTTCGTCGCAAACCTTGTACGAAATGCTCAAGGCTGAAGGCACGCTGATTATTCCGGGCGAGCATTTCTTTGTCGGCATCGATACGCAAGATTATCCGCACGCGGGCGAGTGCATCCGCATGAGTATTGCGCAGGATGCGGAAACGCTGGAAAAAGGCATTACTGCGATTGGTCGCGTGGTGCGCGGTTTGTACGATAAAAAATAAATGCTTTGAATAGGCAAAGGCCGTCTGAAACGTGGGGAATCGGGTTTCAGACGGTCTTTTTTATTGGGTTCAAACGTGGTGGATAACCAGTTTTTTGCCTTCGTAATCGAGGACGTTGACGTCCATATCGAATAGGGATTTGATGTTTTCGGCGGTGAAAATGTCGTTGGGTGCGCCCTGCATGGCGACTTGGCCGTTTTTCATGGCGACAACGTGGTCGGCGTAGGCGGCGGCCTGGTTGATGTCGTGCAGGACGACGACGGTAGTGCGTTTGTACTCGTCGGTCAGCCGGCGCAGGATTTGCATGAGGGAGCGGGCATGATACATGTCGAGGTTGTTCAGCGGCTCGTCCAGTAAAACGTAGTCGGTGCGCTGGCAGAACACCATGGCAATCATGGCGCGTTGGCGTTGGCCGCCGGAAAGCTCGGTCAGGTAGCGGTCGGCAAAGCCTTGCAGGTGGAACTCGGCGAGTGCTTCTTCGACGATGGTTTTATCCGTTTCAGACGGCCTGCCTTGGTGGTAGGGATAGCGGCCGAACATGAGCAGGTCGCGCACGGTAATGCGGCTCATGATGCTGTTTTCTTGGGTGAGGATGGAGAGCGTGCGGGCGAGTTCGGCGGTGGGCGTGGTTTTGATGTCTTTGCCTGCGTAGCTGATGTCGCCGTGTACCAAGGGTTGCAGGCGCGCCATAAAGGAGAGGAGGGTGGACTTGCCTGCGCCGTTCGGGCCGATTAGCGCGGTAATGCCGCCTTCGGGAATGTCGAGGCTGACGTCGTTGAGGATGGGGTTGCTGCCGATGGTGTGGCTGACGTTGCGGATGGTAATCATAGGCGGATTCGAGTATGGAAAACTTGGGGTTTCAGACGGCCTTTCAGCGTGAGGCCGTCTGAATTTTATTTCTGTATGGAGTGGTTAGATTTCGCTGACGGTCACAAATTCGGGATTGTCGGCTTGATCGATCAGGAAGGCGCGGACACGTTCTTGCCAAAGCTCGCCGAATTGTTTGAGTTCGTCGGCACTTGCGCTGCCGCTGACGGCTTTGGGCATGATGTCGCGCATTTGCGGTGCGAAGGGTTGGAGTGCGGCGTTGAGGCTGACGGCAACGGTTTTGCCGGTATCGCGGCGGCGGAGCGCGAGTGTACCGTTGATTTCGCCTGCACCAAAGGACAATAAATGGCGGCGGGCAAAGCGTCCGGCAGGGCCTACGCCGCCAAAGCCGGTTTCGGGTGCTGCGCCGGTAAGGAGTTGGACGACGGAAGCGGTCACGCCGGTCGTGCCTTCGTCACGCTCGCCCTGCATAAAGGCCTCGATGTCGCCGCGTTGCGGCAGCTCTTCGCCGTAAAGGGCTTTCAGGCCTTTGATGACCATCAGGTAAGCACCGGCGACGGTCGGGCAGGAGTGGCCGCACAGGCGTACGGCATCGGCGTAGTGGTAAGTGAGGATGCCGTTTTCGGCCGCGCCGAGGAAGTCGGCCAATGTGTCTTGGACGGTGATGGTCGGGGCTTGGTTGAAGAATGATGGGAAATGTTCTTGTGTCATGAAGGTTGTCCTTTGCGGGTTTGCCCGGGCCGTCTGAAATATTCAGACGGCCTTGGGCATAGATGTTATTTTAAGAGTATTTGTTTGTCCTGTATAAATTTTTCGGCCAGTTTTGTCGCACCGTGGGTGTTGAGGTGGTTGGTGTCGAAATATATCGGCAGGCCGTCTATGGTTTTATCTGCCGGAATCGGCTCCATGATGTTGACCCAATGCACGGCAGGCCGCTGTTTGACAATGTTTTCTATGGTCTTGTCGGCTTCGGCGGAGCGGGCGATTTCGGCTTTTTTATGCTCGGAAACGTATTGCATGTCGAGGCCGAGGCGTTGTTTCAAGTAGTAATGGCGCAGGGGCAGTTGCGCGTTCATCGGCGTGTCGGCAAAGACGTAAACCTGCTTGCCCTGTTGAATCAGGGTGTCGAGCATTTTGCTGAAATGCTCCGTAAAACCGGGCTTGTTGGTATGCAGGAACCAACGTTGCGAGATAAAGACCACCGGATAGTTTTCGACCTTTTGTGCGATAAAGCGGTTGTAAGGGTTGCAACGGTCGGCACGGCGGTCGCTTTGCGGCAACATAAAGCCGAAGGCAACGCCGCAGCTGTTGGACGAGATAACGTCGGCGGCAAAGCCTTCCTGTTTGCCCACCATATCGATAAAGGGCGTCAGGTGGGCGGCGTGGGAATCGCCCATCAGCAGGACTTTGCTGCTTTGGTTTTCCGCGCCGACGGCGCAGTCGGTTTTGGTCAAGGTATCCGCGCAGATTTTACTTTCGTCAACCGTATATAGGTTTGCCTCGTATGCGGCCGGTTTGGCAGTCAGCAGGTAGCCGGCGGCAGGAATCAGCAGGGCGAAATAGGCGGCGATTACCCCGATGAATTTTTGGGTGGTGAAATTCTTTATCCGTCGCGCCGGTGTTTCGACAAAGTAATAGGACAAAACGGACAAGCCCGACATCAGCACCACGGCCAATACAATCGCGGACATCGGTAAAGCGTTGTCCATGTAAACATAGCGCATGACGGCCAAGACCACCCAATGCCACAAATACAGCGAATAGGAAATCAAACCGATAAACACAACGGGCTTGAGGCTCAACAGTTTGGCGGTATTGAAGCCGTTTTGCGTCTGCAGGGTTTTGCCCGAGTAAATCAAGCCGCCGACCGCCGTACAGCACAGCAGCCGTTCGATATTGCCTTCACCGGGCAACACGCCGTAAGGAAGCAGCAACATGGCGGCAATCACCGCCATCATCGCCCAGCCGACCACAGGCGTGCTGAAGCGGTCGTTGTTTTGCGAGGGCGAAATAAAGGCGAAAAGCGCGCCGATCAGCAGCTCGTATGCGCGCACATAAGGCAGGAAATAAGGGTCCATGCCGAAGGTGGGTAAAAAGACGGACAGCAGGCTCAATACAATCAGTAAAAGAATGAATTGGCGGATGCTGCGCCCTTTGCTGAAGCGGAAAAAGGCAATCAGCAAAACTGGGAAAACAAAGTAAAACTGCTCTTCCAGCGATAAAGACCAAATGTGTTGCAAAGGTTTTTCTGCCGCGTCGGTATCAAAATAACCGCCGCGCCGTGCAAAAAACAGGTTGGCCGAAAACAGCAACGCAAACACTGCCGATTTGACGTATTGGCGCAGGTCAAACGACAAGAAAAAGATTGCGGCGGCCAAACTCGTACACAGCAATACGCAGGCGAAAACGGGCAAAATACGCTTGGCGCGGCGTTTGTAGAATTCTAAAAACGAAAAACTACCGTTTTGCATTTCGCGGCTGATGATGGTGGTGATCAGATAGCCGGACAAAACGAAAAACATATCCACGCCGAGAAAGCCGCCGGGCAGCCAAGCGGCGTCGATGTGGAAAATAATAACGGCCAAGACGGCCAAAGCTCGGATGCCGTCTAAGTCGGGACGGTATTTTAATGTCGTACTCATTTTTTGTAATTTTAGTAAATTTAGTGATGTTTACTATGAGTACATGTCAGAAATTTAGTTTCATTTCAATGGTTAAATATTTTTTAACACGGGCTTCAGACGGCCTGAAGCTGTTTGGGCACATTTAATTTATTTCTTTTTCAACACCAAATATAAAAATACCAATCCGCCTGCAAATTCGACGATCACGCTCAATACGGCCTGCATGCCGAGGAAGTGTTCGAAAATGGTTTGCCCACCGACCAGCAGGATGCCGCCGACACAAAAAGTCATCGGCAGGCGGACGGAATGTTTGACCGACGGGGAAAAATGGTTGGCCAGCGCGGCAACCAGCAGGCCGAAAAAGCTCACCGGGCCGACAACGGCGGTCGCGGTCGCAACCAGCGCGGCGATCCAGAGCAGCAGCCATAAGGTATTGCGCGTGTAGTTGATGCCCAAATTAATGGCCTGATTGCGGCCGAGCAGGTAAACGTCGAGGCGGTGGCGTTCGCGCCAGATTACGGCGGCGCTGATGAGCAACACGATTGCGCCGATGCCCAACAATTCCGAGTGGACGGTATTGAAGGTGGCAAACATATTCGCCTGCGCGGCGGTAAATTCTTCGGGGTCAATCATACGCGAAAGCAGCGACGACAGGCTGCGGAACAAAATCCCGAAAATCACGCCGATTAAAATCATGCGCGACAAATCGCGTCCGCCTTGTTTGATGAGCGTGTAAAACAGCAGCAGCGAGCCGCCCATCATGATGACCAGCTCAAAGCCGAATTTGCCCGTCAACGGCAGGGAAGAATAGCCCACGCCGCCGAGCGTAAACACCAGCAAGGTCTGCAAAAACACATACAGCGAATCGAAACCCAAAATCGAAGGGGTCAGAATCGGGTTGTTGGTCAGCGTTTGGAAAAGTTGCGTGGACACGCCGACCGCATAGGCAACCATCAGCAGCGCGGCAAGTTTGGTCAGGCGCAGGTGCAAGACAAAGTCCCAATCGCCTTTGACGTTGAGCGTCATAAACAGGGCGCAGGAAACCAGCAACAGCGCAAAAGCCACCCACAACGGACGGCTGCTTCCTGCCATAAAATCGATATTTTTTTCAGACGGCATGAGCAGGTTTCCTTAATAAAAGCCACAAAAACAACACTGTACCCATGACTCCGAAAACAGTCGATACAGGGATTTCAAACGGAAACACAATCACGCGTCCGACAATGTCGCACAGCAACACCAAAGACGCGCCCAGCAAGGCCACCGCCGGCAGGCTTTGGCGCAGCTTGTCGCCCATCAGGCGGCTGATGATGTTCGGCACGACCAGGCCGATAAACGGAATATTGCCGACCGTTACGACCACCAAAGACGTAATCAGCGCCACAATAATCAGCCCCGACCACAGAATCGCCGTCCGGTTCAGCCCCAAGTTCACGCTCACCGTTTCGCCCAAACCCAAAATCGTCAGCTGGTCGGCAATCAAATAGGCAAACAAAGCCAAAACCCCCGTTGCCCACAACAGCTCATACCGCCCGAGCAACACGCCGGAAAAATCGCCCTGCTGCCACACGCCCAGCATTTGCAGCATTTCGTTTTGATACGCGATAAAGGTGGCCACCGCCTCAATCACGCCGCCGAAAATAATCCCGACCAAAGGCACCATCAGCTGCGCGGTCGGCGGCAGGCGGCGGATCAGCAACATAAAGACCAACATCCCGATCAGCGCGGCAACGGCGGCAACCGACATTTTTGCCAGCAACGGCGCAGCCGGCAACAGCAAGGACATCAACAGCAAACCCAAAGCCGCACTTTGGCTTGCGCCCACCATCGACGGTTCGACAAAACGGTTGCGCATCAAAATCTGCATAATCATGCCGGCCACGGCCATCGATGCGCCTGTCAGCACAATGGCAAACGTGCGCGGCAGGCGGCTGATGAACATAACCTGTTGGCTGTCGGAGAGCGAAAACAGGGCGGACCAGTCGAATTGGGCGACCCCGACCGACAGGCTGACGGCAAACAATATCAGAAGCGCGATGCCGTTGATAAGGTTCAAATAAAAGGGCTTGTGAAACATAAACGATAAGGTCGTAAAAGAAACAAAGGCATTATTTTATAGTTGTATCGTTTTCAAAGATAACGAAGCAAACGGGCAAGAATGCCCGTTTCAGACGGCCTGATGACCAAAATACAGCTTGGGCAAAGGCCGTCCGGATGCCATGAAACGGAAGGGTGGGCATTGCCGCCCGCCGAAACAACTATTTCGCCGCGTTGAATGCGTCGGTAACCTGTTTGGAAGCGTTCAGCAATTCTTGCGCGCCGCCGGCCGCCAAATAGGTTTCAGGAACAAGGTAAACCACCTGTCCTTTTTTCCAGGCATTCGTTTCAGCGACCAGCGGATTGTTCAACACATCTTTTGCCGCCTGGCCTTCTTCGCCGATGGCCGCGCCGCGGTCAAGGACGAACAACCAATCAGGGTTTTTCTCTTTCAAGTATTCAAAGCTGATGGGCTGACCGTGGCTGCCTTCTTTAATCGATTCATCAACAGCGGGAACGCCGATGTCTTTATGCAACCAACCGCCCAAACGTGAGGAAGGGCCGAAAGCCGACATCTTACCGCCGTTGACCAATACCACCAAACCCTTGCCTTTGCCTTGCGCAGCAGTTTTCGCCGCTTCAAACGAAGCATCGATTTCCGCTTTCAGCTTGTCTGCTTCGGCCTGTTTGCCGAAGATTTGCCCCAGTGCGTCGATGCGCTCTTTTGAGCTTTCTTTCAGATTGGCGGTTTCGGCGGTCATCTCGATGGTCGGCGCGATCTCGTTCAACTTGTCAAATGCTTTGGCTGCACGGCTGCCGATGATGATGAGCTGCGGTTTGTAAGCGTTTAAGGCTTCGTAGTCAGGCTCAAACAGCGTACCAGCGGGTTTGGTCGTTTTGAAATATTCGTCCAAATAAGGCAGCAGGTTTTTGTCGATGGACAAACCGGTTTTCACACCCAATTTGTTTAAAGTATCGAGCATGCCCAAATCGTAAACAGCGATGCGTTCAGGATTTTGCGGCACTTTCGCATCGCCGCGCGCCGTTTTGACGGTCAGGCCTGCGCCTTCGGTTTGGGCGGCAGAAGCGGAAGCAGTTTGGGCTTGGTTGGAAGCAGAATCTTTCGGTGAGCACGCACCCAAAGCAAGGGTGCAGCATACGGCTAAAGCGGTCAAACGTAACATAGGGTTTCTCCGTGGTCGGGAATAAAGTAAATCGAAATGATAACTTGTATCGGATTATAAAGCTAGATGCCGTCTGAAAACTTTTGTTTTCAGACGGCTTTTTCAAGCTGATTGCTTAGAAGCGGTAGTTCACGCTTAGGCGGACATCGCGGCCTGGTTCAGGCAGAGAATTGGCACCTGCGCGCTGGCTGTGCGGCTTGTAGTTTTTATCAAAGACATTGTTGACGGAGAAGTTGACGTTCAAGTCATCTTTGCCTGTTGGTTTCCAGTTGGCGAAGATATCGTTGACGCCGTAGCCTGCACGGACGACATTCAGAGCCACGTCAGAGCCGCGCGAGGTCGGCGCATAGCCTGCATTCTGGACATAACGTCCGCGCCAGCCGATTTCCAGATTCGGATTGTCGAATTGGTAAGACAGACCTGTCGTCCATGTACGTCCCATCGGGATGGCAGTTGTCACGATGTCGGCTGTATCGCCGTTCAGTTTCGGTCTGCTGTATGCTACGCCTGCACGTGCAGTCAGACCTTTCCAGCGGTAGGCGGCGTTCAGTTCGTAACCTCTGTTTTTCAGTTTGCCGCCGTTAAACCAAACATAGTTTTGCCCTGCTTGGCGGATAGCTTGTACATCTTTGATTTGTTGATGGAAATAGCTGCCGGACAATGTCAGGGCGGAATTCCAGTGATAGTTAAAGCCGATTTCTGCATTTCGCGAGCGTTCCGCTTTCAAATCAGGCGATGAGATAATTGATCTGGAACTCATTAAAGCTGCCTCGTACAGGCGAGGGCTGCGGGTTGCATAGTTCAGGCTGGTGTTGATGGAAAAATCAGGGGTAATGTCATAAACCAACCCGATGCTCGGATTGAGGTTGCCGTCTGAATTTTCTGTATTACTGCTGGTTTTCATTTTCCAACGGTCATAGCGCAAACCTGTGGTCAGCGTAACCGGAGAGAAATCCCAAATGCCTTCTACATATACGCCGGCATCGCTTTTCTTCTCGTTGTTTTCTCCGTTTGAGCTGCTTTTTTGAGTGCGCCAGTTTACTCCGTATTTCAGGGTATGGCGGTCAAATAGACGGCTGTCGAGATTCAGATTGGCTCCGTATGTCCGTACTTCGCCGTCCAATTCATAATTTGGATTGGGGACTTCATCACGTTTGGTGTTCAAACGGTAAACATTGGCTTTGATTTTGTCGATAAAGCCCAAGTTTCCGCCTTTGAATTCCAAGTTGGTGGTGTCTTGGGTCAGTGTGCGGTAACGCGGCGCGTTGTTGGCGGTATTCGGAATGCGGTTGCCGTTGGCATCCAAAACGTATTGACCCGTGCGGCGGTCGGTTTGGAAGACTTGCGAGAAATCGAACTCTTCGCGCAGGGCGCGTTCTCCATATTGTTTTTCTTGGCGGTGGCTTAATTCAATACGGTTGTCTTCATTGAAGCGATAGCCGATTTTGCCCAGTAAGCCGCGTGAACCCAATCCACTGTTTAAAACCTTATCGCTTCCGAGCAGATTACGGTAGCCTTTGCCTGCCGTGTATTCTTTGTCGCGTACGAAATTGCCTGAAACCAAAGCATCAAAACCGCCTGCCTGACCATAAACGCTTGCGCCGCGTGAATAGCCTTTATTGCTGCTGATGCCGGCATTGACTTTGAAACCGACGTTTTGACCTTCTCTCAGTAAATCTTTGGCTTCAACCGTTTCGGCAACAATTGCGCCGCTGGTTGCACCGATACCTGCGGAGGCAGAACCTGTACCTTTTTGCACGGCAACGACTTTTACCAATGCGGGGTCAAGCATAAAGCGGCCGTTGTGGTGGAAAATCTGGCTGTCGGTGTAGGTATCGTCAACTTTATAGTCTATTTGGTCTTGTCCCATGCCGCGGATGGTTACCCACTGCGACTGACCGTTGCCGCCACCGAAACTGATAGAGGGTTCGTTGAACAATACGTCTTTTAAATCAGTGGAAGTCGTCTCTTCCATACGTTTCGTCGTTACACGGTGTGTGGCGCTTGTGGCCTGACCTTTGACGGTAACAGTATCAAGGGTAACGCTTTCTTTCGCTTCGTCTTCCGCGTGGGCAAAGCCGGCGGCGAGTGCCAGTGAAAGCAGGCTGAATCGGAACAGGGGTGAAGTCATAGAAATTTCCTTTTCGGGATAAGTTTAATTCTTCAGTGAAAAATATTTATTAATAATAATTTCTATTTATTATTTTAAAGTTAGGATATTATTTTGTAAAGGTGTGCATAGGTTTGTACTTAACAGTGTCTTTCTCTGATTGGGACGTTTGGCGTTTGCTTTTGGTAAAAGGCCGTCTGAAAAAATTTGCCAGTTTGGCCGGCGTGGAAAATAGGGAAAGAGGGCGTGAAATTATCGTGTCTGTTTCAGACGGCTTTAAATAGAAAATTTTTACATTATTCTCTTGAATTTATCGGGTCGAACCCTAATTTGTCGCTGTGTTCAGGTAAGTTTGTCGACAAACTTGCCGCCTACTTTTTCAAACCGTATCTGCCGGATGAAGGCAGATGATTGTTTTCAAACTATTTATCGGAGCATAAAACATGACTATCCGTCCTTTACACGACCGCGTCGTCGTCAAACGCTTGGAAGCTGAAGAAAAAACCGCCTCTGGCATCGTTTTGCCGGGTGCGGCCGCTGAAAAACCCGACATGGGCGAAGTGATCGCCGTGGGTGCGGGCAAAATCGGTAAAGACGGCGCGCGCCGTCCGCTGGATGTCAAAGTCGGCGACAAAGTGATCTTCGGCAAATACAGCGGCCAAACTGTAAAAGCCGACGGCGAAGAGCTGTTGGTAATGCGTGAAGAAGACATCTTCGGTATCGTTGAATAAGATTTTTAAATATTAAGGCCGTCTGAAAAAGGGTAAGCAATGGCAGACTACATCCGTATTTCAAAGTCTGAAGATCTCAAACAGATCAGTATCCAATTCGATTGTGGACAAGATTCTGTGTTCACTTTGGGCGAAAGGATGAATGAGGCTTGTGAAGAAGCCTATATGAACGGCTACAACTGGGATGCCTTCTTCAATGCCTATTTGGGCGTTTACGCGCCTGAACTGCTTGAGAACTTGGATTCTGACCCTGAAGGCGGTTCATATTTCGCCTATTATTCGCTGACACCGGAAAATTGGGAAAAAGCTGAGAAATTCAAACAGATTGCTGTTGATTTGGTTGAAAACGAAAGCAAGATTTTCGAATTTCTGGAAAGCTACGGCGACAGTGTGGAATGGGATTGACCTTTCCAGACGGCATCATCTTTATTTTTACAGTAAAACAGATTTTTAAGGATTAAAAACATGGCAGCAAAAGACGTACAATTTGGCAATGAAGTTCGCCAAAAAATGGTAAACGGCGTTAATGTATTGGCAAACGCCGTACGCGTAACTCTGGGCCCTAAAGGCCGCAACGTGGTACTCGACCGCGCTTTCGGTGGCCCGCACATCACTAAAGACGGTGTGTCTGTTGCAAAAGAAATCGAATTGAAAGACAAATTCGAAAACATGGGTGCGCAAATGGTGAAAGAAGTTGCGTCTAAAACCAACGACGTGGCCGGTGACGGTACCACTACTGCAACCGTATTGGCGCAATCCATCGTTGCCGAAGGCATGAAATACGTTACCGCCGGCATGAACCCGACCGACCTGAAACGCGGTATCGATAAAGCCGTTGCCGCTTTGGTTGACGAGCTGAAAAACATTGCCAAACCTTGCGACACTTCTAAAGAAATCGCCCAAGTCGGCTCTATTTCCGCCAACTCTGACGAACAAGTCGGTGCGATTATCGCCGAAGCGATGGAAAAAGTCGGCAAAGAAGGCGTGATTACCGTTGAAGACGGCAAATCTTTAGAAAACGAGCTGGACGTGGTTGAAGGTATGCAATTCGACCGCGGCTACCTGTCTCCTTACTTCATCAACGACGCTGAAAAACAAATTGCTGCTTTGGACAATCCGTTTGTATTGTTGTTCGACAAAAAAATCAGCAACATCCGCGACTTGCTGCCTGTTTTGGAACAAGTGGCTAAAGCCAGCCGTCCGCTCTTGATTATCGCTGAAGACGTAGAAGGCGAAGCCTTGGCGACCTTGGTCGTGAACAACATCCGCGGCATCCTGAAAACCGTTGCCGTTAAAGCCCCTGGCTTCGGCGACCGCCGCAAAGCCATGTTGCAAGACATCGCCATCCTGACCGGCGGCGTGGTGATTTCCGAAGAAGTCGGCCTGTCTCTGGAAAAAGCGACTTTGGACGACTTGGGTCAAGCCAAACGCATCGAAATCGGTAAAGAAAACACTACCATCATCGACGGCTTCGGCGACGCAGCCCAAATCGAAGCGCGTGTTGCCGAAATCCGCCAACAAATCGAAACCGCAACCAGCGAATACGACAAAGAAAAACTGCAAGAGCGCGTGGCTAAATTGGCTGGCGGTGTGGCAGTGATCAAAGTCGGTGCCGCTACCGAAGTGGAAATGAAAGAGAAAAAAGACCGCGTGGAAGACGCGTTGCACGCTACCCGCGCAGCCGTTGAAGAAGGTGTGGTTGCAGGTGGCGGCGTAGCCCTGTTGCGCGCACGTGCCGCTCTAGAAAACCTGCACACCGGCAATGCCGACCAAGACGCAGGCGTACAAATCGTATTGCGCGCCGTTGAGTCTCCTCTGCGCCAAATCGTTGCCAACGCAGGCGGCGAACCTAGCGTGGTTGTGAACAAAGTGTTGGAAGGTAAAGGCAACTACGGTTACAACGCAGGCTCCGGCGAATACGGCGACATGATCGAAATGGGCGTACTCGACCCAGCCAAAGTAACCCGTTCTGCGCTGCAACACGCCGCATCTATCGCCGGCCTGATGCTGACTACTGATTGCATGATTGCCGAAATTCCTGAAGAAAAACCTGCTATGCCTGATATGGGCGGCATGGGTGGTATGGGCGGCATGATGTAAGGCCGTCTGAAACCTTCAGACAAAAAGCAAAACCGCACGGTAATCAGCCGTGCGGTTTTTATTTGCAGTAGAGGCATGAGATGGTGAGGGGCATGCCATGATTTACGGAGAAATAAGGGTGGCCAGTTCCATTGAATCAGAAGCAATCAAATAAACTTCATCATAAAAAGGCCGTCTGAAACTTTATTTTATGTTTCAGACGGCCTGATTAATGATCTAAACCGTTACTTTTTGTTTGAACGGCTGTATCGGACAGCTTGAGACAAGATTTCTTCAATTTCTATCCACATAATGCCTCCTTACAGCAAACCAGGTTGACCTAAAGCCGGGTCGGTCGAACGGGCGGCTTGGGCATCTTCGACAGTCAGTCCAAGGGCTTTGGCTACGCCTTCGCCGTATGCCGGATCGCAACGGTAGCAGTTGCGGATATGGCGGTATTTGATGAAGTCTGGTGCATCGCCCATGGCTGCGGCGGTGTTGTTAAACAAAGCTTGTTGTTGCTCATTGTTCATCAGCTTGAACAAGGCGCGCGGTTGGCTGAAGTAGTCGTCATCGTCTTGGCGGTAGTCCCAGTGCGCCGCGTCGCCGTTGATTTTCAAAGGCGGTTCGGCGAAGTCGGGTTGTTGCTGCCATTGGCCGAAGCTGTTGGGTTCGTAGTGTGGCAGGCTGCCGTAGTTGCCGTCGGCGCGGCCTTGTCCGTCGCGCTGGTTGCTGTGGACGGGGCAACGCGGGCGGTTGACGGGAATTTGGCGGAAGTTCACGCCCAAACGGTAGCGCTGCGCATCGGCGTAATTGAACAAACGGGCTTGCAGCATTTTGTCGGGGCTGGCGCCGATACCGGGCACAAGGTTGCTTGGTGCAAAAGCTGATTGTTCCACATCGGCGAAGAAGTTTTCGGGATTGCGGTTCAACTCGAATTCGCCCACTTCAATCAGCGGATAGTCTTTTTTCGGCCAAACTTTGGTTAAGTCAAACGGATGATAAGGCACTTTTTCCGCATCGGCTTCAGGCATGACTTGGATGTACATCGTCCATTTTGGAAACTCGCCGCGCTCGATGGCTTCGTACAGATCGCGCTGGTGGCTTTCGCGGTCGTCGGCGATGATTTTTGCGGCTTCTTCGTTGGTCAGGTTTTTAATCCCTTGCTGGCTGCGGAAATGGAATTTCACCCAAAAACGCTCGCCCGCTTCGTTCCAGAAGCTGTAAGTATGCGAACCAAAGCCGTGCATATGGCGGTAGCTGGCGGGGATGCCGCGGTCGCTCATGACGATGGTGACTTGGTGCAGGGCTTCGGGCAGCAGCGTCCAGAAGTCCCAGTTGTTTGTGGCGGAACGCATATTGGTGCGCGGGTCGCGTTTGACGGCTTTGTTCAGGTCGGGGAATTTACGCGGGTCGCGCAGGAAGAACACGGGCGTGTTGTTGCCGACCATATCCCAGTTGCCTTCTTCGGTATAAAACTTCAACGCAAAGCCGCGGATGTCGCGTTCCGCATCGGCTGCGCCGCGTTCGCCTGCCACGGTGGTGAAACGGGCGAACATTTCGGTTTTCTTGCCGACTTCGCTGAAGATTTTGGCGCGGGTGTATTTCGTGATGTCGTGCGTCACGGTGAACGTACCGAACGCGCCCGAACCTTTGGCGTGCATACGGCGTTCGGGGATGACTTCGCGCACGAAGTCGGCGAGTTTTTCATTCAGCCATAAGTCTTGCGCCAGCAGAGGGCCGCGTGGGCCTGCGGTCAGGCTGTTTTGATTGTCGGCAACGGGCGCACCATTGTTCATGGTCAGATGGGTAACAGGGCATTTAGAGGTAGTCATGATGGTTTCCTTTGCAAAATGGTCAGTGGTTTATAAAACGATTTGCCGGAAGGCATATTCGTAGCCGGTTTCTTGATTCTCATAAATTTCTTGTATCGACATTTGTTTTTCCTTTTACTTAAACTATGAAAAGAACTATACAGAAAGGTTTTGACTATTGGAACTATGAAACCGATTTAAAATAGATATAATAAATCAATTATTAAATATTATTAGTTTTAATAAATAATTTGATTGTGAAAAAAGGATTATTTATCCAGTTTGGCTTTGCGTTCTTCCAACCAATGTTCCAAGTAGTGGATGCTGACGCCGCCTTTTTGGAAACCCGGATCGCTGAACAAGTCACGGTGCAGCGGCGTATTGGTTTTGATGCCGGTAATTGCCAGCTCATCGAGGGCAACACGCATTTTGGCCATGGCTTGGTCGCGGTCTTTACCGACGACGCAGATTTTGCCGATCAGGCTGTCGTAGTAAGGAGGGATGCGGTAGCCTTGGTAGATGTGGCTGTCGACGCGGATGCCGAAGCCGCCGGGCAGGTGGCAGCTTTCAATCAGGCCCGGGCTTGGAATGAAGTTGT
>NZ_JBQCXF010000049.1:0-16459 GCF_051956635.1 Neisseria sp. P0022.S010
GTGGCGCTTGAGCTTTTGGATTACCTCCGCCGCCATTATCTGGCCCTGTTGCAAGAGCGCTATCAAGCCGACAAAGATCCAAGCAGCCATTGGGACGATACTTCTTGGCTGGAGTGGATTGCCAAGAAGCGCGGAGCGGTTTTGAGCGGCGGACGGGTCAACTATCAAAAGGCCGCTGAAAATATCCTGACCGATTTCCGAGAAGGCAAAATCGGCAGAATCACGCTGGAAACGCCAAACCAATGGGAGGCTTGGCTGAAAAAAGCCAGACAGAAAGAAGCCGAACTTAAAGCCATTCGCGAAGCCAGAAAGGCGGAACGAAAAGGGCAGCAGCCTTCAGCCGATTAATACAAAAGGCCGTCTGAAATCTATTTTCAGACGGCCTTTTGTTGGGATAGACAATTACAGGGCGGTACGGCTGAAGCTGTCCAGAGCTTTATCGGTTTGGATTTGGTTGAACTGCATGGTGGTTTTGTCGCCTTGCTTTTCGTCCAATTCGATTTTACGTACCAGCGTATCGCCGTTGATTTCGATACGATTGAAGATTTGGCGGGTAATGGCGGTTTTCGGAGTCAGGGTCAACGTCCATTTTTTTTCGTTGCCGTTTAATTTCAAATCAAATTGTTTTTCCAAGCCTTGGGTATTGCCGCCCAAAAGGTCGAGGAAGAGTTTGATTTGGCGGCTTTGGCCGTTAAGCTTGCTGGCATTTGGGTTGACCCATTGGCTGCCGTTCCATTGCATGATGCCGTCTGAACGCACGCGCAGGGTGGTTTCAAATGGTTTTTGCATTTTCCAGAGCAGGCCTTTTTGTGGGACAAGGGTAAAGCTGCCGCTGGTGGTCATGGGTTTGCTGAGGGATTTGAGCTGGCGTTGTTGGACAAAATTGCCTTGCACGTTTTGCGGTTTTTGCAGGGTTTGTGCCAATTCGGCAGGGGAAAATGCCCACAAGGACGGAGCGCTGATGAGGAGAGTAAGAGAAAGAATGGTTTTTTTCATTGTGTTTCCTATAAGGTCTGAGGCCGTCTGAAAGTTCAGACGGCCTTTTATTGCTTTAATTATAAGGCTGACAATGCCTGATTAAAGGTTGCGCTCGGACGCATCGCTTGCGCGGCTTTTTCAGGATTGGCTGCGTAGTAGCCGCCGATATCGACTGCTTTGCCTTGTACGGCAGAGAGTTCTTCAACGATTTTGGCTTCGTCGGCAGTCAAAGCGGCTGCCAACGGCGCAAATACGGCTTTCAGTTCGGCATCTTTGTCTTGCGCCGCCAATTCTTGCGCCCAGTAGAGGGTGAGGTAGAAATGGCTGCCGCGATTGTCGAGTTCGCCTGCTTTACGTTTGGGCGATTTGTCGTTCAACAGCAGTTTTTCGGTGGCGGCATCCAGCGTGTCGGCGAGGACTTGGGCTTTGGTATTGCCGGTTTTTTGCGCCAGATGTTCAAACGATACGGCAAGCGCGAGGAATTCGCCCAAAGAGTCCCAACGCAAGTGGTTTTCTTCGAGGAATTGTTGGACGTGTTTCGGTGCGGAGCCGCCCGCGCCGGTTTCAAACATACCGCCGCCGTTCATCAATGGAACGATGGACAGCATTTTCGCACTAGTGCCGAGTTCCAAAATCGGGAACAAGTCGGTCAGGTAGTCGCGCAGGACGTTGCCGGTTACGGAAATGGTGTCTTCGCCGTTTTTCAGACGGCCCAAGCTGAATTTAGCGGCTTCTTCAGGCGCGAGGACGCGGATGTCGAGGCCGTCGGTATCCAGTTCGGCAAGGTAGGTTTTAACCTTGGCGAGCAGGCTCTTGTCGTGCGGACGGTTTTCGTCGAGCCAGAACACGGCTGGTGTATTGCTCAGGCGGGCGCGGTTGACGGCGAGTTGTACCCAGTCTTTAACCGGCGCGTCTTTGGTTTGGCACATACGCCAGATGTCACCGGCTTCAACGTCGTGTTGCATCAGGACATTGCCTGCTGCATCGATGACTTGAACCTGACCGTCGGCTTCGATTTCGAAGGTTTTGTTGTGTGAACCGTATTCTTCGGCTGCCTGCGCCATCAGACCGACATTGGGCACCGTACCCATGGTTGTCGGATCGAACGCGCCGTGTTCGCGGCAGAAGTCGATGGTTGCTTGGTAAACACCGGCATAGCTGCTGTCCGGAATGACGGCTTTGGTATCTTGCGCTTTGCCGTCTTTGTCCCACATGCGACCGGAGTTACGAATCATCGCAGGCATAGAAGCATCGACGATGACATCGCTAGGAACGTGCAGGTTGGTGATGCCTTTGTCGGAATCGACCATCGCCAAATCAGGGTTGGCGGCGTAAACGGCGGCGATTTCAGCTTCAACGGCAGCGCGGGTGTCCGCATCCAGTTTGTCAAGATTGGCAAGCAGGTTGCCGAAGCCGTTGTTGACGTTGACACCTGCGGCAGCCAGTTTGTCGCCGAATTTTTCAAATACAGGCGCGAAGAATACTTTGACGGCGTGTCCGAAGATAATCGGGTCGGACACTTTCATCATGGTGGCTTTCATGTGCAGCGAGAACAAAACGCCTTTTGCTTTCGCGTCTTTCACTTGTTCGGCAAGGAAGGCGAGCAGGGCTTTTTTGCTCATCACGGTCGCGTCGATGATTTCGCCGGCTTTCAGGGCAACAGGCTCGCGCAGCTCTTTTTTGTTGCCTTGTTTGTCGGTAAACACGATGGATACGGAAGTCGCATCGGGTACGGTAACGGATTGTTCGTTATGGAAAAAGTCGCCGCTTTGCATGGTGGCAACGTGGGTTTTGGAGTCTTTCGTCCATGCGCCCATGCTGTGCGGATGTTTTTTCGCAAAGTTTTTCACTGCTTTAGGCGCTCGGCGGTCGGAGTTGCCTTCGCGCAGGACAGGGTTTACCGCGCTGCCTTTGATGCGGTCGTAGCGTTCGCGTACGGCTTTTTCTTCATCGGTTTGCGGGTCGGCAGGATAGTCGGGAACGGCAAAGCCTTTAGACTGCAATTCTTTAATTGCGGCAGTCAGTTGCGGTACGGATGCGCTGATGTTCGGCAGTTTGATCACGTTGGCATCGGGCTGTTTCACCAGTTCGCCCAACTCGGCAAGCGCATCGGGTACGCGCTGCGCTTCAGTCAGGTATTCGGGGAACGCCGCCAAAATACGGCCGGAGAGAGAAATGTCGCTGGTTTTGACATCAATATCGGCGT
Organism: Neisseria sp. P0022.S010; assembly: GCF_051956635.1. Taxonomy (NCBI): domain Bacteria; kingdom Pseudomonadati; phylum Pseudomonadota; class Betaproteobacteria; order Neisseriales; family Neisseriaceae; genus Neisseria; species Neisseria sp. P0022.S010. Next base: position 3,185 of record NZ_JBQCXF010000049.1, read on the forward strand.
GGCGGGTAAACGCCTGCACAATCGGCAACAGGGATTGGGTGGCCAATGCAGGAGCTTCGTCGGTGTAGGTATAGATAATGGTGGATTTAGTCATGGGTTCATTCTCTATGTAGGTTAAGTTTTTCTTTTCGGGCACATCGCGAGATGAAATGTGCTAAGCCTATTATGGCATATTTCGGCGGATTTGGTTGTTGTTTTGATGTTATTGTTTTTTAAGTTGCGGAAAAGAAAAAGGCCGTCTGAAAAGACAGCCTAAATATAAGGACTTATCCGATAATCAAAACGGCATTGCTGCCGCCGAAGGCAAAAGACGAGCTGGCGGCAATGCGTTTTTCAGACGGCCAGCGGCTGTTGCCGTCGGTCAAAGCGATGTTGGGCAGCTCGGAATCGGGTACGTTGTCCCATTGTTGGGGCGGCAGTTTGCCTTCCGGATTGTATTGGCGGTTGACCATCAACCAGGCAAACGCGGCTTCGATCGCACCGGCTGCACCCAAAGTATGACCGGTGGACGGTTTGGTTGAGGTGCAAAGGGTGCGGCTGCCAAATACTTCGGCAACGGCCCGGCTTTCCATGCTGTCGTTGTGTTGCGTGCCGGTGCCGTGCAGATTGATCCAGCCGATGTCTTCCGCTTTCAAACCGGCTTTATCCAAAGCAGCCTGAAAGGATTGGGCCGCCCCCAAACCATCAGGGCGGGGAGAAGACATATGGTAGGCATCGCTGCTTGCACCGTAGCCCAGCAACTGCATTTCGCCGTCAAAATCGGCATCGCGCGTCATTACGAAAAATGCGGCCGCTTCGCCGATATTGATGCCGTTGCGGTTGGCGGAAAAAGGCTTGGCAATGCCGTCTGAAAGCACTTCCAAAGAGGCAAAACCATTGATCGTCAGCGGAGAAAGCGTATCTGCGCCGCCGCAAATCACAGCATCACACAATCCGGCACGAAGCAGCCGGGCTGCGCTGATGAGGGCGCGTGCACCGGAAGTGCAGGCGGTGGAAACGGTATAGCGCAAGCCGTCCAGACCGTAAACTTGGGCGATAAATTCGGAGGGCGAAGCCATGGTGTGTTGCAGCTGCTTGAACGGAACATCCGTCCATCCACCGCCTTGGACAATGTGTTGGAACAAAGGGATATTTTCGTCTGCGCCACTGGTGGACGTACCGGTAACGACAGCGACCCTTTCTTTGCCGTAACGGGCAATGGCCGTCTGAATCAGTCCGTCTATTTGCGAAAGCGCGTGCAGGATAAGCTGGTTGTTGCGGCTGCGATGCGCTTCGGGAATGCTGTCGGGCAGAGGCATCAGGGTTTCTTTGACTGCACCGAAAGCATGCGTTTTGCCTTTGACCCATTGGTCTGAAAAAGTCAGGGGCGTGTTTTCAGACGGCGTGAGCAAGGCATCGGCATGAACTTGCAAGCCGCTGCCCAATGCGCTGGTCAGTGCCGGACGGCTGAGATAAACAGGAGTATTCATGAATTAGTCTTCTGCAATCGGGCTGACCGTCCAGAAAGTTTGGTCGGGGAAGCCGATGAGGAATTGTTCGGAATGGTGGGCGACACACCACAAATCACGCTCGCGGTAGCTGAACACCGCGCCTTTGCCGTCAGGGCAGAAGCCTTGATGGGTGGCATTTTGTTGGCGGGCTTCAGGGTAAAGCGTGGCGGCGTGTTCGGCGGCCAAAAGCGGTAATAAGGCGGCAAACAGTCGGCGCGAAGTGGCATTGGGCATCACAAAGCCGTCGTTTTTCCAGCCTTTGGTGCTGACCGATTGACGTGATACCGGCGCGCCCAGTGCATCGGTTTGGACAAAGCGGATGCCGTCTGAATGAGGCTCGACTGCCAAGAGATTGGTTTGAACGGTTTGCCCCGCCGCATTTGTCTGCTCAAGTTTGAACCATTGGCCTTCTTTGGAAAGCGGCGGCAGCGTTTGCGGATGAGGGAGCGAGGTTGCGCATGCAGAAAGCAGCAGTGTGGCAAGCAAAGGGATAAATCGCATAAGGTTTTATCTATCGGTCAAAATATTTAATGATGAGGGTAGATTTTCAGACGGCCTGTTCTGTTTTCAGGCGAGGCCGTCTGAAAGGCATTCGTCCTTATTCTACCTTCAAATCGCCCACCAATGCGGCAAGTGTGGACAAGCGTTGCTCGGATTTTTCCACGAATGGATTGTTCGTGTCCCAAGCGTAGCCTGCCAAAATAGACGAAATCATGCGGCTGATTTCAGGACTGCGGTTGGGCGCGTAGATGGCATTTTGGAAGCGGAAATCGTACCAACCGTTTACATAAGTGCGGAATGCGTTCACGCCGATCATCAGTTGGTCGGCAAATTCGGTTTGCCAATCGACGGCTTCGCCTTTGAGTTGTTTGGCCAACAAGTCGGCAGCCAGTTTGGCAGAGTGCAGGGCAATGGTTACGCCGGAGGAGAAGACGGGGTCGAGGAATTCGGCGGCGTTGCCCAAAAGGGCGAAATGTTTGCCGTATAAGGTTTTCACGTTGGCAGAGTAGCCTTGGATGGAGCGGAACGGGAAGTCGTTTTCCCAAACGGCTTTATCCAAGATTTCCGCCAGCATCGGGCATTCGTACACAAATTTTTTCAACACGGCTTCTGATTCGCCGGCCAGCTTGTCGGGCGTACCGACAACGCCGATGGAGCAGCGGTTGTCGCCGAAAGGAATCAGCCAAATCCAGACATCGCGATGTTCCGGATGCGTGTTGATCAGGATTTTGTTGCGGTCGAATTTCGGGCTGGTGATGTTGTCGTCGATATGCGTGAAGTGGGCTTGGCGAGGAGGCAGCTCGGACGGGCTTTCCAAGTCCAAAAGGCGGGGTAGGACGCGGCCGTAACCGCTGGCATCCAAAACGAATTTAGCGGTCAATTCATAGTTTTCGCCTGTATCGGTCTCAACGCTCAAACGTGCCACATCGCCGCTGTTGTCAAACGCGGTTACGCCGTGTCCGAAGCGGACATCGACGCCTTGTTTTGCCGCTTCATCAATCAGGATTTTGTCGAAGATGCCGCGGCGCACTTGATAAATGGTGCCGGGGCCGTCTGAAAATTTTTCAGTAAAGTTGAAATCTGTGTAACGGCTGCCCCATGAAAACGCAGCGCCGTCTTTAAATTGAAAGCTGGGTTCGGCATGCACTGCGTCGGCAAAACCGGCTTCTTCCAACATTTCCATGCAATGCGGCAACAGGCTTTCGCCGATGACAAAGCGTGGGAAATGTTGTTTTTCCAATACGCAAACTTTAAAGCCTTGTTTGTTCAGCAAAGCGGAAGCAACCGAACCTGAAGGACCTGCGCCGATAACGGCAACGTCAAATTCTACGGACATTTTAAAATACCTTTGATTTTAATGATAAATAATGTTTAAACCAGCGTCTGAAGTTTTTCAGACGACCTCTTACAACGTGACGATAGAAGTTGAAACAAAATATCGCCTTAATTTAATCGTCTTCATCTTATGTCTAATTTTTCAATAATGTGCCTGCCAGCCAAATATTGAATGCCACGCCGATGGTAACCGTCATGCCGAACGCGGCAACGGCGGGCGTGCTGCTGATGGCGAGCAGGGCAAAGGAAATGGCAGTTGTCGCGGCGGCAAGCAGCATACCGCCTAATTTTGTCGGCGCGCTGTGATGTGCGGTGGCGGCATAGACGGCATAGTCCACACCGATGGCGGACACTAAAAGCAGGCCGAACATGGCAAACAGGCTGACGGGAATACCGGCCAAACCGAGTACGGCAACGGTGCAGATGGCGGCGGCCAGCGGCACGGCAAGGATTTTGCTGCCGCGTTTGAAACCGAACATTTTCCACAAAAGCAGCCATGCCAAGGCATAGGAAGCCAGTTTCAACCATGCGGCCTGATTGCGCGTGTGGTGGAAAAGCTCGTTTAAGTGGGCGCGTTTGTCTGCCCAATGTATGCCGGAGACGTGTTGCACTGCGGCGCGTACGGCGGCTTCATCGGCCATGCCGTTCAAACGCACGACGGCAGCAAAACGGCCTGGTTCCACTTCGCCCAAATACAAGGAACGCCAAGCTTCTGCCAAATCGGTATTCAGGCCGTCTGAAAGCGACAATGGTTGCGTATCGGCGGCTTGCAGCAGGGCATCGCGCACAGTTTTGCGCGGAATACCGATTTCTGTGAGCGGTTTCCAGCTATCAGGCAACTTGGTCAATTCGCGCAGGCGATTTTGCAGTTTTTGCTGTTCCGTTGTCGCCAGGATGAATTGGTCTGGCGATTGGATGCCGGAAAGTTTGCCTTGCGCGATTAAGGGCTGCAGGGCGTGGCCGAGTTCGGCGGTTTTCTTCAACAGGGCATCTTCGCTTTGTGCTTCGGCCACCAAATATTTGCCGCCAAAATCCGTACCGCTCAACCGGCCGATTTGTTGTACTTCTGTCAACATCGCGGTCGGCATATTGACCCATTGACGGATGTCGTCACGCCAGTCGCTGCGCCACAATCCGACTGCCAGCAAAATTCCGCCCACGATTAACCAGCCGCGTTTGTGCAGGCGGTTTTTCAGACGGCCTGACAAGGAATAGAGCTTTTCGGTTAATGCGGCAAAAGGCACGGTTTTGGCACGATAGCGGCGAAACAGCGGCGGCAGCCATAAAACGGTGGCACCAAACGCGCCAAATAAGGCAAAGCCTGAAAATACGGCGGTTTGGCGCAGTACAGGCAAAGGGGTGAACCACAGCAGCGCGTAGCCCAAGACGGTAATCGTCAGGCTGACGGCAAAGCTCGGCAAGACATGTTTTATTGCCGATTCGGCCTGCCAAACGGTCTTTTCAGACGGCCCGAATACCGACGGCGCAAGCCAGTGCAACGGGAAATCCACCAACATGCCCACCAAGCTGGTGCCGATGACGATGGTCAGGATATGCACTTCGACGAAGGTTAATAACGCAACCGCCAGTCCGGTCAACATACCGGCTGCCAGTGGCAAGGACAGCAAAAATACGCGGCCGCTGCGGAAGACCCACAACAGCAACGCAAAGGTCAGCCCAAGCCCGACCATACTCATCAGCCGGCTTTCTTTTTCTGCGGCTGCTTTGGATACGGCGGCGAACAATGCGCCACCTGCGCTTAAGGTTTCCGCGCCGTTTTCCGAAGCGATTTGACGGCTTTGTGCCATCAGCGGCAAGAGGGCGTCGTTGCCGGAAAATTGATCGCCGCCGGCGAGCCGTCCGCGCAAAAATACCCAAGTTTTGCCTTGGTCTTCGGCAAACAGCATGCCGTTGTCCATGTCCCACTGCAAACGGCTTTGCGGATTGGCTTTGTCGGCAACAAAGCGTCCAAAGCCCAGCCAGTCTTGTTCTAAAGACAAAGGGGAGGGGGCGGCAAACGGATTGGCCGCGGCTTCTGCGCGCGCTTGAAAATAGGCTTGCGGCTGCTCAAACAGCAGGCGGATTTCGTCTTGCGGCAAAACGGCCAAGCCCAGTTTCTGCATATCCGCCCGCACTTTGTCCAAATTCGGCGTCATGCTGCTGTCGACTTGTTCAAATACGCCGCTCTTGCGCCATGCGTCGGCAATTTGTGAGGCCGTCTGAAAAGCGGTTTCGGCATCGGTACTGCCGGCAAGCAAAATGACTTGCGAATTGAGCTGTGCTTCTGCGGCTTTATCCGCGGCCGTCAGTAAGGCATCGGGTTGCTGCTCGCTTGGCAACAGTGCAGTCAAATCGGTTTGGATACGCGCTTGTGAAGCAAAGGCATAAACCAAAAACAGGGTAAGAAACAGGATAAGGGCAGTATAGAGGCGGTTTAGGAGGCGAAGATTCATCGTTCAGACGGCCTTTTGCAAATGCTGCTGTTGGTGTGTGGAATCAGTAAAAGTACAGTAAATTAAATCAGATTATTATTATTTTGTCAGTTATTAGATGGTTTGCCGGTCGATTAAATCATTGGATTTGAGCGAACCGAAAAACTGCCATTGCAGGGCGACGGCTTTTCCCTGCCAAACGCAGGCAAGTGCCATCGTATCCGCCAAAATCGCGCTTGTACCGCGCCAATCGGTTTGCTTTCCGGCGTGTAAACCGACGGGTTGTCCCAAATCGAAAATATAGCCGACCAATTTCATGTCTGACGGGAAATCCAAATTCGCCGCTTTAATCAAGGCTTCCTTGAAACACCACAATCGGTAAAACGTTTCAGACGGCCAGTTTGCCGTTTCCAAAAAGTCTTGTTCTTCCTGCGTGCAGACCAAAGCCGACAGCGCTTTGAAATCGCGCGGGCGGATAAATTCGATATCGACACCGGCTGTTAAGGGATGAGGCGCACACAATAAAGCGGCAAAGCCTTGGCTGTGGCTCAGCGATACAGTCGGCAAATCGGTTTGCTGTTTTAATGCTCGGCTGACTTGCCAGTCTTGACGCTGCGCCAGTTGCGGCGTGGCAGCCAAACGTTGGGAATCGGCTGCGTTTAGGGAGGCATGGTCGTAGCAGGCGGCAAAAGACGGATCGGCCAGCAGGCAGTGAAGGGTTGTCGTATCCATAAAATAGAAAAATGCCAAACTTCATCTTGAAGTCCGGCATTTTTGACATTGCTTAGTGGAAGCTGCCTTTCAAAACCACACGGCTGTTGAATGTAGCGATGTGGCATTCGTACTCGTTACCGCCTTTGGTTACTTTGTCAAAGTAGCTAACCAGATGAACGGATTTGGCTTTTTTGCGATGCGCAGTACTTTGGAAGCGTTTAACTGCGCTTAAGAATGCGCGTTGGCAGGTTTCATCAGGGGTTTTGCCGACTGAGTTGGAGATTTGACGGGAAGTCAAAGTCGCGCCGGATGTGCTGCCGTAGTGAACGCGGATGCTGGGGTCCAAAGCGGATTTGGCTTCGGCAGAGTTCAAAGCTACATCGACTTTACACATATAAATATCGTTTTGACCTTTGCCATTGACTTTATGGCCTTCACCCATGCTGCGGCAGGCAGAACCGGCGGCAGTTGTTTTTTGAGTAGAAGTTTGAGAGGAAGAAGTAGATGGTTGAGAATTGCCGGATTGTGAGCAAGCGGCAAGCATCAGGGCGGATACGGCAACCAAAGCAGAAAAACGTAACATACGAACTCCTTTATAATAAGGGGTGTGAAAAAAGGTTTACAGAAAACAAAATCATTTTAACATATATGAAAGCCGTATAAAAATAGGATGATGTAAAAAATATTATATTTTTATTTAAATGATTTCATGGTGTTAAGAAAGTTTGGGGCGGTAATGCTTGACGAAGGAGGGTAGAGGGCGTATATTGCGATCTTCCTTAGGAGTAATGGCTGAGAGGCTGAAGGCACTTCCCTGCTAAGGAAGCATGTGGGGTCAACCTGCATCGAGGGTTCGAATCCCTCTTACTCCGCCAAATATGAAAGACACCGTTTATACGGTGTCTTTTTTATTATCCGGAATTTCTTGGAATCTAAGGCCGTCTGAAAGTGTGAAATGAACGATTTGATTATCCTAAACAAGCCTTATGGCGTGATTTGCCAGTTTTCTGCACATGAAAAACATCCGTGCCTTAAGGATTTTGTCGAGAAACCGGGATTCTATCCGGCCGGACGTTTGGATACGGACAGCGAGGGTTTGCTGCTGCTGACCAATAATGGCCGTTTGCAGGCGCAGATTGCCGACCCGAAATTCAAGCAGGTCAAAACTTATTGGGCGCAGGTGGAGGGTTCTCCTGATGAAGCCAAATTGGATTTATTGCGCCGTGGTGTAGATTTGGGCGATTTTGTGACCCGTCCGGCTGAGGTCAGGGTCTTGGAAGAGGGTGAGGCAGATGTTTTATGGCCGCGCGTGCCGCCGATTCGCGTGCGCAAGTCCGTGCCTGATTTTTGGGTGGAAATCAAAATTTCGGAAGGGAAAAACCGCCAAGTGCGAAGGATGACGGCGAAAGCAGGCTTTCCATGTTTACGCTTGGTCCGCGTGGCAATAGGCCGTCTGAATCTGTTTGATTTGAATTTGGAATTGGGACAATGGCAGTTTGCGCCGTATAAACCTTGATTAAAATCATTAAAATTAAAATTAATAATAAAATACTAATCCATGAAATTGTCTGATAAAATATTAAATATTGTTATTTATATTTAATATTTATTTATTTTTGTGAAATTTAAAATTACTGCCTGAGGTTATGAAATGTCAGAACATACTACGCTGATTATTAATTGGAAAGGTCCATACTCATACGATGATATTACTAACAATCCAGAGTTGAGAAATGGATTGTATCTTGCGGCAGGCAAACAAAAATATGAAAGAGGTGATAATTCCATCCAATATTGTGGCATTACAGAAGGAAATTTCTCCTCAAGATTTAGGAATCATCACAAACTCCCACTTATTACAAGAGAACAGGAATTTTGGTTGGGAACAGTGGTTGTGCCAGCAAATGCGAGCCGTTATTATCTTGAAATGGCTGAAGCACTGATTATTTATTTCTGGCAACCCTCTTTAAACGAAAAGAAAAAAATTTCTCCACCTAAATCAACAACAGTAATAAATTATTGGTTCACAAAAGACGGACAGCCTAGATTCAACCAGCGAGCTATTTATAGAGATTTACCAGATGTTCTATCATGGGATACAGAACATTGGAGAACAGGTAACCTAACTGTTTACACAGATTACTAAAATTTTATTTCTCAAAAATATCTTAATTTTAAAATATAGATAAAAAGGTCGTCTGAAACCCCTGCAATACGGTTTTCAGACGACCTTTGTTATTGGGTATTAATGATGCGTATGGCCAATTTGGAAAGTCAAAGTGGTGTAGTTCGCCTGTTTTTGACACACGCTTTGATCGGGGAAATCGGCTTTGTGTTCTACGCTGGCTTTCCAGAAACCTTGGCGCAATGGAATGATGCTGACTTCGCCTTTGTCATCGGTGGTATCGGAGAAGGCTTGGGCTTCGGTTTTATGGGTTTTGCTGCGGTCGCTGGTGTCGAAGCCGTCAAATGTGGCGGTAACGGTGGCGTTCGGCAGCGGCTCGCCATTGAAGAGGACGCGGACTTTGAAGCGTTCGCCGACGTGGACGTTGGCAGGGTTGTCTAAAGGAACGATTTCCAAATGTTGGCCGACTTGTTTGGTGATGATGGCGGTATCTGCGCTTTCGTGGCCGACATTGACGATGTTTTTACCGAACATACGGGTTTGTTCGCAATAGCTTGCATCAGGCATTTCTTTGATGCTTGCCTGCTTCCAACCTGCGCTGTTTTTAGACCAGAAAGTCGGTTGGTATTCGGCAGTTACCAAATAGCTGCCGTCTTTGACCGGCAGTTTGCTGCGGTATTGGTAATTGTATGTGCCTTTTTGAATCATGTTTTCTTTGCCTTTTTCAGTCACCAGTTGCATGGGTTTGCTGAAAATGTGCAGACGGTCTTTGGCGATGGGCTCGAGCTCCGGGAATTCGCCGTAGCCCAATTCGGCTTCAAGGTATTCGCCGCCATGTGTGTGGGCGGTTTCAACCCAAACGCGGTGGGCGTGTGCGGCAGTACTGAACAGGAAGGCAGATGCGATAAGCAAAGCGGTTTTTTTCATGATTCCTCTCCGATTTTCGATGTGTAGAAAAGATAGAATAAATTCGTTCGTTATAATATAACAAAATTATTTAAATTTAAAGAGAGGCCGTCTGAAAACTTTCAGACGGCCTTTTAGCTGATTGTTTTTTGAATCAGATTATCGAAACGGTTTAGTCCCCGTCACGACAGACGTCAATCGCTTCCTGCAAACTGCTGACGCCGTAGATTTTCAGGTTTGGAAACTCTTTGGCATTGCGCGGCATGTTGGCTTTGGGGACGATGGCGCGTTTGAAGCCGAGTTTTTCCGCTTCTTTGAGCCGCTCTTGCCCACGTGCGACAGGGCGGACTTCTCCGCTTAAACCGATTTCGCCGAAAACCACGGTTTTTTCAGGCATGGGGCGGTTGCGGAAGCTGGAGAGCATGGCGAGGATGACGGCGAGGTCGGCGGCAGGTTCGCCGATTTTGACGCCGCCGACGGCGTTGAGGAACACGTCTTGGTCGAAGCAGGCGATGCCGCCGTGGCGGTTGAGGACGGCGAGCAGCATGGCGAGGCGGTTTTGTTCGAGGCCAACGGTGAGGCGTTTGGGGGTAAAGCCGTGCGCATCATCGACCAATGCCTGAATTTCGACCAGAAGCGGGCGGCTGCCTTCCTGCGTGACCAAAACGCACGAGCCGGGCGTGTCGTCGCGGTAGCTGGCAAGGAAGATGGCGGATGGGTTGGACACGCCTTTCAAACCGTTTTCGGTCATGGCGAATACGCCCAATTCGTTTGCCGCGCCGAAGCGGTTTTTGATGGCGCGTATCATGCGGTAGTTGGAATGTTGGTCGCCCTCGAAATACAGCACGGTATCGACCATGTGTTCCAGCACGCGCGGGCCGGCAATCGCGCCGTCTTTGGTAACGTGTCCGACCAGTATCATGGCAATGCCCATCTGTTTTGCCATACGCGTCAGTTGGGCGGCGCATTCGCGCACCTGCGATACGGAGCCGGGGGCGGAAGTGATTTGGTCGGAATACATGGTTTGGATGGAGTCGATGACGACGACTTCGGGCTGATGCTGTTTCAATGCCGCTTGAATCGCTTCCATGCGGATTTCGGCAAGCAGGTTCACGCCTTCGGTCGGCAGTTCCAAACGTTGCGCGCGCAGGGCGACCTGTTGGGCGGATTCTTCACCGGAAACGTACAGCACTTTGCGGCTTTGCGCCATTTTGGCGATGGTTTGCAACAATAGCGTGGATTTGCCGATGCCGGGGTCGCCGCCGAGCAGGATGACCGCGCCATCGACCAAACCACCGCCCAATACGCGGTCAAGCTCGCCCATGCCGGTCGGATTACGCGGCACTTCGGTAGCGGTAACGGCGGAGAGGGATTGGACGGTCGAAGTGTCCGCCGCCCAAGATTGAAAGCGGGCGTTTTTCGGCTCAGGCGCGGCCAGGCTTTCCTGAAGTGTGTTCCACTCGCCGCAATGCGGGCATTTACCCTGCCATTTCGGGGAAGTGCCGCCGCATTCGGAACATTGGTAGATGGTTTTGGGGGCTTTTGCCATGGTGTTTTGTTTCCGCAGTATTTAGTGGGAAGGCCGTCTGAAAAGTGAGGGAAGTTTTCAGACGGCCTTGAGATTATGGGCGTGTTTTTTTGCTGTTTTCAAGATGGTTGAGTATTTTATCCGGATCTTGCTTAAAGTAGCTGGTTTGGTTGCCACTGGCTTTGTCAGTCAATTCCAACATGCCGGGCAGGCCTTTGATCATGAGGATTCTGGCTTTTATGGTACTTTTTTCACCTATTTTTTGTTTGTTTTGTTCTTCTTTGCCGTTGATGGAGGTTTTATAGTCAGTTACGGTTTGGTGGATTTCTTGTTTTTTCTCGTCAAATGTCCAATTAAAGTCCTGTCTGATGGTGAAGATTTTGTTGGTGGCTTTGAAACTCATTATGGCGATGTCTGTGCCAGTGTTGTCGGGGTTAAAGATGGTTGTGTTAATAAGGGCACCTTCTTCGTTTTCGACTGCATTGCCCCAGAAACCGTGTAGGTTTTCACCGGTAATTTTGTTGGCAATGTACATTTCAGAGGCTTGTTCGGGTTTGGCTGCCAATGATATCGGGGAGTTTAGGAGGAATAGGCCGGTCAGGATAGGGAAGATGAGTCTGGAAATGTTCATGTTTGTTCTTGCCTTGGAGTAGGGAGGTGTTTATAGGCCGTCTGAAAATGGGAAAATTTTCAGACGGCCTTTTATCGGGTAAAGAAGGGTTTATTTTTTGCTGTCTTTATCCGCATCTTTTTTCGGTGCAGGTTTTTTCGCTGCTAAGCCCAAAGATTTTTGCCATTCGGCTGGATTTTTCACTAAGTCCAAGGCTTTGCGGAGCTGATCGTCTTTGGCCGGATTGGGAATGCGGCGGCTGGAGATGTCTTCGTCTTTGTCTTTTTTAGACTTATCTTTATCGGCTTTGGTTTCTGTGTTGGCAGGCGTTTCGTTGCTGCTGTTGACGTCTTGGCCGCCCAGCGGATTGCCGATATGACCGACCAAATCGGCTTCGCGGCTTTCAAAGGCGCGGTCTTTGTCTTTGACTTCAATGTCGGGGACGATGCCTTGCGCCTGAATCGAGCGGTCGTTTGGCGTGTAGTACAGCGCGGTGGTCAATTTGACTGCGCTGCCGCCGGAAAGCGGAATCAGGGTTTGCACCGAGCCTTTGCCGAAACTTTGTGTGCCGACGACGACGGCGCGTTTGTGGTCTTGCAATGCGCCGGCAACGATTTCGGAAGCGGAGGCAGAGCCTGCGTTAATCAGGACGGTCATAGGAATGGTTTTCAGCTCGGCAGGCAATCCGGCCAACGGGTCTTTGCCGCTGGTGGTGATGTAGTCTTCGGCAGTTGCTTTGAGAACCATGCCTTCTTTTTTGTTGCGGCCTTTGGTGCTGACAACGGTTACGTCAGGTTGCAGGAAGGCTGCGGATACGCCGACTGCGCCGTTGAGCAGGCCGCCCGGGTCGTCGCGCAAGTCGAGGATGATGCCTTTGAGCGGGCCTTTGTTTTCTTTGACAAGGGCTTGTGCAGCTTCATTGAGCGCGGCAACGGTGCGCTCTTGGAATTGGGAGACGCGGATGTAGCCGTAGTCTTTTTCAAGCAGATGATGGCGCACGCTTTTGACTTTAATGATAGCGCGGGTCAGGTTGACGACAATGGGTTTGTCGGCATTTTTGCGTGAAAGGGTCAGGGTGATTTTGGTACCCGGTTTGCCGCGCATTTTTTTGACGGCTTCGCTGACGGTCAGGCCGCGGGTAGAGGTATTGTCGATTTTGACGATGAAGTCGCCGCTTTTTACGCCGGCGCGTTCTGCAGGCGTATCTTCAATCGGGGCAACGACTTTGACGAAGCCGTCTTCTTGTCCGATTTCCATGCCCAGGCCGCCGAATTCGCCGCTGGTGGATTCTTTCATTTCGGCATAGCCTTTTTTGTCCATATACTCGGAATGCGGATCGAGATCGGACACCATGCCTTTCATTGCGCCTTCAAAGAGCTCGGCATCGGGTTTGTCTTGGTAATAGTTGGCTTTGATTTGGCCGTACACTTCTGCCATGGTGCGGATGGTCTGCACGGGCAGGGCCTCGTTGTCTTTTTTGTCTTTTTCGGCGGCAAAACTTTGTACACTCAGACTGAGGGCGATGCCGCTAAATGCGCCGAGAGTGTAGATTGCAACTTTTTTCAAAGTGGATTTTGTTGACATTCGTTTGACTTTCTTTTTGTGTACGGTAAGCAAAGTGGTTTTTGTTTTCT
>NZ_JBQCXF010000050.1:0-16300 GCF_051956635.1 Neisseria sp. P0022.S010
ACTTTTCAGACGACCCCTTTATCCAAACTCCGTTATAATGACGGCTTTAAAATTAATTCATTCCCAAGACGGTCTTATCATGAAACACATCCACATTATCGGTATCGGCGGCACATTTATGGGCGGCGTAGCGGCTATTGCCAAAGAAGCAGGTTTTAAAGTCAGCGGTTGCGACGCAAAGATGTATCCGCCGATGAGCACCCAGCTTGAAGCCTTGGGCATAGACGTACATGAAGGTTTTGATGCCGCTCAATTGGACGAATTTAAAGCCGATATTTACGTTATCGGTAATGTTGCCAAACGCGGCATGGATGTGATTGAAGCCATTTTGAATAAAGGCCTGCCTTACATTTCCGGCCCGCAATGGCTTGCTGAAAACGTATTACACCATCATTGGGTACTCGGTGTAGCCGGCACACACGGCAAAACGACTACCGCCTCCATGCTCGCCTGGGTCTTGGAATATGCCGGTCTCGCTCCGGGCTTCCTGATTGGTGGCGTACCGGAAAACTTCAGCGTTTCCGCCCGTCTGCCACAACCCCCGCGCCAAGACCCTAACTCAAAATCCCCATTCTTCGTTATCGAAGCCGACGAATACGATACTGCCTTTTTTGACAAACGCTCCAAATTCGTACACTACCGTCCGCGTACCGCCATTTTGAACAATCTTGAATTCGACCACGCCGACATTTTTGCCGATTTGGGCGCCATTCAAACCCAATTCCATCATTTGGTACGCACCGTGCCGTCTGAAGGCCTCATCGTCTGCAACGGCCAACAGCAAAGCCTGCAAGATACTCTGGATAAAGGCTGCTGGACGCCCGTAGAAAAATTTGGTACCGAACAAGGCTGGCAGGTTGGTACCGTCCATGCCGACGGCTCGTTCGACGTACGTCATCACGGCGAAACAGTCGGACACGTCGCGTGGGAACTGATGGGCGAACACAACCGCATGAACGCACTCGCCGTCATCTCTGCCGCGCGTCATGCCGGCGTCGATATTCAGACGGCCTGTGAAGCTTTGAGCGCGTTTAAAAATGTCAAACGCCGTATGGAAATCAAAGGCACGGTGAACGGCATCACTGTTTACGACGACTTTGCCCACCACCCGACCGCCATCGAAACCACTATCGAAGGCCTGCGCCAGCGCGTCGGAAACGCCCGTATCCTCGCCGTCCTCGAGCCGCGTTCCAATACCATGAAGCTTGGCACGATGAAAGCCGCCCTGCCCGAAAGCCTCAAAGATGCCGACCAAGTGTTCTGCTACGCCGGCGGTGTGGACTGGGACGTCGCCGAAGCCCTCGCGCCTTTAGGCGGCAAGCTGCATGTCGGCAAAGACTTCGATGCCTTTGTTGCCGAAATCGTGAAAAATGCCGAAGCAGGCGACCATATTTTGGTCATGAGCAACGGCAGTTTCGGCGGAATACACGGAAAGCTGTTGGAAGCGTTGAAATAAGCCTTTTCCAATAACCAAGGCCGTCTGAAACTGTTTCAGACGGCCTTTTATCATGTGCCAATGTAAAATCTATATTTACAAAAAATGTTTTAGTAATACTCAAATAACACTCATCCATTATTTGCCCATACATACTTGATCAAGACCATTTTTCCATTATGCATTGCCAATCCACCCAAAAATCTGATAATAATGCAAACAACATCTAAGCCGTGCATATATCATGAAACACAAAACTACCTTTAAACTCATAGTTCTCAGTATTGCGCTTTCCATCCTTCTGATTACAACAGCTGTATTTTTTGCCCGTCATCACAACTCTATCTCAAGTATTACTACCGATTTCTTTCAACAAGAGATTACCGAACCCGAAGGACCATCACCGCAAATCGTACAATCTGCGCGCAACCAAATTGGCAAAACCCTTCGTTACGACCCGGCTTACACCAAGCTCACTTATCCGATGGGAGATGTGCCGATATCAAAAGGCGTTTGCACAGACGTGGTTATCCGTGCCTTGCGTGAGCAAAATATAGATTTGCAAGAGCTTGTTCATCAAGACATGAGCCGCAACTTTTCTGTCTATCCTAAACGCTGGGGTTTGAAACAGCCTGATACCAATATCGATCACCGCCGCGTCCCTAACCTAATGACTTATTTCACGCGTCAAGGCTGGGCAGTTCAAGATACAAACTATCAAGCTGGCGATATTGTAACTTGGGAACTGAAAGGCAACCGTCCCCATATCGGTATCGTCTCCGATCGAAAAATCGGAGACAGGCCCCTGATTATCCATAATATCGGTTCGGGAACCCGTGAAGACGATATCCTCTACCGCTACACCATCACTGGACATTTCAGGCTTCCCGTTCAATAAATCCTGGTGCTAAGCTCTAAATACCTAGTTTTGCATCTGAAAAGCCATAGAGCAATAAAAAAGGCCGTCTGAAACCATTTCAGACAGCCTTTTACTTTTACCTAACCCTCTTTATTTAACCGCAACCGCCACATTTTCCGCAGCCGCTACTGCAGTCGCGTTTTTTCGGTTTGAATACGAATTTTCGCAAGAGGAAGAATACGCAGGCGAGCATAATCAAGCCGACGATAATATATTGAGTCATGATGATAGTATCCTTGAAGAAATTTGGTAAACCACGAATGCGGCAAAATAAGCCATCAGGAACAAATAGCCTGTAATCATAAGCATATTTTTCGTGGATTTGGTTTCGCGTCTAATCACGGTCAAAGTCGCGGCACACATCGGAGCATACACATACCAAGCCAAGAAGGCAAAGGCGGTCGGCAAGCCCCAGTTGTTGTGTATGATGGGAATTAATGCGTTTTGTACGGCATCTTCAGACGACGCGCTGACGGCATAAACGGTACCCAATGCGGCAACGACCACTTCGCGCGCGGCAATACCCGGAATCATGGCGATACACATTTCCCAAGTAAAACCCAAAGGTGCAAAAAACGGCTGAATAGCATGACCAAGCGTACCTGCCAAGCTGTAATCGATGGCGGCACCGGTTGCGCCTTCAGGCGGTTGCGGCCAGCTTACCAAGCCCCACAGAACCACGGCCAACGCAAAAATGATGGTACCCGCGCGTTTCAGGAAGGCTTTTACCCTATCCCACAAGCTGGTCATGATGTGTTTGAAGTTAGGCGTACGGAAAGTCGGCAATTCCATCAAAAGTGGGAATTGTTGCACATTGCCTTTCATCCGCGCCAAGCGTTTCATGATATACGCTGCCAATGCAGCCGACAGAATGCCTACGATATAAAGAATAAACAATGTCAGGCCTTGCAGGTTGAAAATCCCACCCACTGTACGATCAGGAATAACAGCGGCGATAATCAGCGCATACACTGGCAAACGTGCGGAACAAGTCAGCAACGGCGCAACCGCGATGGTAACAAGGCGTTCGCGCGGGTCGTTAATGGTACGCGCCGACATCACGGCAGGAACGGCACAGGCAAAGCTGGATAAAAGGGGAATAAACGAACGGCCGGACAAACCGCTTTTTGCCATGATGTTATCCAGCAGGAAGGCTGCACGCGGCAGATAGCCTGAGTCTTCCAATAGCAGGATAAAGGCAAACAAAATCGTAATCTGCGGCAGGAACACCAACACGCTGCCCAAACCGGCAATGACGCCGTTGACGAGCAAGTCGCTGAGGATGCCCGGCTCCATGTTGGCGCCTATCCATTCGCCCAGCGCGGTAAAGCCACCTTCGATGGCGTCCATAATCGGCGCCGCCCATGTGTAAACCGCTTGGAACACCATAAACAGGATGACCAGCAGCATAATCATGCCCCAGACGGGGTGCAGCACGATGTCGTCGAGTTTTTTGTGCCATGCGGGCAGCGTCATCTGAGTGCGTACCACTTGTGCCAAAATCGATTCGACTTCTTGATAAAGTTTGTCGCTATCCAGCGCATCGAGCGTGCGTTCGGCAGAGGCGGGGTTTGCGGGGAAAGAGCGTTTGCGCGGCAGCTTCGCCACGGCTTCGCGTACAGCCTGTACACCCGACGCGCTCACTGCAACTGTTTCCAAAACAGGTGCATCCAACAACTCGCTCAGTTTGGCCGCGTCGATATTCAAGCCCCTTTTGCGGGCCACGTCGCTCAAATTCAGCGACACCACCATAGGCAGTCCCAGCGTTTTCAGTTCCAAAATCATGCGCAGGGTCATACGCAGGTTGGTCGCGTCGGCAACGGCAATAATGGCATCGGGCGGAATGCCCATCTTGCCTACCATTACATCTTTCGCCACCGCTTCGTCGGGGCTGGTCGTGCGTAGGCTGTATGTGCCCGGCAGGTCGATAATGCGGACGGCCTCGTCGTCGAGGAAGGCGCCCTCGCGCTTATCGACAGTTACGCCCGGATAATTGGCAACCTTGGCATGTGAGCCGGTCAAACCGTTGAACAAAACGGTTTTGCCGCAGTTTGGCGCGCCAATCAAGGCAAAATAGCTTAGTTCCATCATTTTTCCTTATTCTTTCAGACGGCCTTAAACGGCCTCAACGATACGACACATAATCTTCCCGGCCTCTTCCGAACGCAGGGAAAATTGGGATTGGTTACCCAAACGTACCGCAAACGGGCCTCTCCCAAAACCACCCACTGCAATCACTTGCAACGGCATTCCGCTGGAAAAACCCAAATCTGCAAGGCGACGGGTTACCAAGGTATCCAAATCACCAAAAACAGGATTGGAAACGATGGAATCAATATGTACGACTGCGCCTTTTTTCAGGCGCGACAAAGGAACAGCAGACATAAGCCTCTCTTTTCTTTTTGTTTTAAAAATAGATTATTGAAAAAACGTGAGAAGTATGACGAGTGTGTGGCACATTTGAAAGGTTGGTTATGAGTGGCTATTCGCTACTTCTTTCAATAAGTGCGGTTTGTTTTGAGTATTGTTATTTTCTTTGCTAATGATAAATCTTATTAATGTAAAAATCAAATGTAACAAGATAAACTAAAAAGGCTGAAATCCTTTTATCATTAGGATTTCAGCCTTTTTATACACTCAACAAACCAAAGGCCGTCTGAAAACTTTCAGACGGCCTTCAAAATAAAAAACCGAATCAAATCGGTTTTTTATTCCCATTCAGGGAAAGACTCTAAATTACAGAGCGTCTTTCAATGCTTTACCGGCACGGAATTTAGGAGTTTTAGCAGCAGCAATAGTCAAAGGCTCGCCAGTTTTTGGGTTGCGGCCTTGACGTTCGGCGCGTTCGCCGACGTAGAAAGTACCGAAACCGACCAGAGTAACAGTGTCGCCGTTTTTCAACGCATTGGTTACGGCATTAGTAGTAGCATCCAAAGCTTTTTGCGCAGCAGATTTGGAAATGCCGGCTTCTTGAGCAATTGCTTCGATCAATTCAGACTTGTTCACAATTAGTCCCTTCCTATCGTAAAAAATGATGAAATGCCCGAATACTCGGGGCTTAAGCACTTTTAAAGCACATACGCACTTTATAGCAATTCTGAAATTATCATGTCAAGTAAAAGATGTGGAATTGCCCTATTTTTGTGGCATTCAGGGCAAAACCACATTTTTTGCAACATCAGACGACCAACTTAATGCTTGGTTGCTTTTGTTCTTGACTTCGTCTTAGAAGTTTGCGGGGTCTCGGCAACCGCCAATTCAGCCGCCCATTGCTCAGGCTGAGCTTCCAAACCCAAAGCCAACACTTCATCAATCCATTTGACCGGATGAATGGTCAGACCGGTTTTAACATTTTCAGGGATTTCTTCCAAATCTTTGACGTTGTCTTTTGGAATCAATACATGCTTGATACCGCCGCGCAAAGCAGCCAGCAGTTTTTCTTTCAAACCACCAATCGGCAAGACTTCGCCACGCAAAGTGATTTCGCCGGTCATCGCCACGTCTGCACGCACCGGAATTTTGGTGAAGGCAGAAACCATCGCCAAAGTCATGGCGATACCTGCGCTCGGACCGTCTTTTGGCGTCGCACCTTCAGGCACATGAACGTGAATGTCTTTCTTCTCGTAAAAATCAGGCGCCAAACCCACTGATTCAGCACGGGAACGGACAACCGACCATGCAGCCGATACCGATTCTTTCATGACATCGCCCAGTTGGCCGGTGCATTGAATCGTACCTTTACCCGGCAAGGCAACCGCCTCTACGGTCAATAACTCGCCACCGACTTCGGTCCAAGCCAGACCGGTTACCTGGCCGATGCGGTTTTCGCTTTCGGCCACACCATAGTCGAAACGGCGCACGCCCAGATAGTCATGCAGATTTTTCTCAGTAACTTTAATCGCTTTAGGCTTGGCCTTGCTTACTGTTTTGGATTTGGACGCTTTTTTCTTGTCCTCATTCAAAGTAACCTGCATCACCACTTTGCGACAGATTTTGGCAATTTCGCGATCCAACGAGCGGACACCGGCCTCGCGGGTGTAGTAACGGATAATATCGCGCACCGCACTTTCATCAACCACCAACTCACCCTCTTTCACACCATTGCGCTTCATTTGTTTCGGCACAAGGTATTGCATGGCGATATTGATTTTTTCATCTTCCGTATAACCGGACAGACGGATAATTTCCATACGGTCAAGCAGCGGAGTCGGGATATTCAAGCTGTTTGAAGTGGCAATAAACATCACATCGCTCAAATCATAATCGACTTCGGCATAATGGTCAGCGAACTTGTTGTTTTGCTCAGGATCCAGCACCTCAAGCAAAGCACTGGCAGGATCACCACGGAAATCGCTGCCCATCTTGTCGATTTCATCAAGCAGGAACAATGGGTTTTTCACACCCGCTTTCGCCATATTTTGCAAGATTTTGCCCGGCATAGAGCCGATATAGGTACGGCGGTGGCCGCGGATTTCGCTTTCATCACGCACGCCGCCCAACGCCATACGCACATATTGACGGCCTGTGGCTTTGGCAATCGACTCACCCAAGGAAGTTTTACCCACCCCCGGAGGGCCAACCAGACATAAAATCGGGCCTTTGAGCTTGTCCATACGTTTTTGAACGGCCAAATATTCCAAAATGCGCTCTTTAACTTTTTCCAAACCATAGTGGTCGGCATTCAAAATCAAATCAGCCTTGGCAATATCTTTGCTGACACGGGATTTTTTCTTCCACGGCAACTCAAGCAAAGTATCGATGTAGTTGCGCACGACGGTAGATTCCGCAGACATCGGCGGCATCATTTTCAGTTTTTTCAATTCAGACAGACATTTTTCTTCAGCCTCTTTGCTCATGCCTGCTTCTTTGATTTTGTTTTCCAGCGCATCCAGCTCGTCGCGCTCGTCTTCTTCGCCCAATTCTTTCTGAATCGCTTTTACTTGCTCATTCAAGTAATACTCACGTTGGGATTTTTCCATTTGACGTTTCACACGGCCACGGATGCGTTTCTCGACCTGCATGATGTCGAGTTCGGCTTCCAACTGAGCCAGCAGAAATTCCAAACGTTCAACAATGCCGGCGGTCTCCAGTACATATTGACGCTGCTCCAATTTCAGCTGCAAATGCGCGGCAATCGTATCGGCAAGACGGCTGTTGTCATCGATACTGCTGATGGTACTGATGACTTCGGCAGGGATTTTTTTGTTCAATTTCGCATATTGCTCAAATTGAGTCAGCAAGGTACGGCGCAAGGCCTCAATTTCAGGATTGTCCTTGTCGCTGTTTTCATCAATCGCCTCAACATGGGACAAAAACAATCCGCCTGTTTCGTCAACCGTCAACGCGCGCGCACGACGGATACCTTCTACCAATACTTTAACCGTGCCGTCAGGCAGCTTCAAAACCTGCAAAACTTGGGCAACCGTACCAGTTTGGTGCAAATCTTCAGCTTTAGGGTCTTCTGTATTAGGGTCAAGCTGGGCCAACAGGAAAACCGGATCATCATTAGCCATTGCCGCCTCAAGGGCTGCAATCGATTTAGGACGACCGACGAACAGCGGCAATACCATATGCGGATACACCACGACATCGCGTAAAGGCAAAGTAGCCAGCGCACTGTATTCCTCGAAATATTTGTCTTTTGTCGGCATAGTTAATAATCTCAATCATTGTTAAATCAGAATGTAGCTCAAAATTGGGCTGAAGCGCTCCATTTCAAGACTTGAAAACAGCTTATCCGCACCTATTTTCGAAAACATCATTTTTAATAGCCCGATATGGACGTTTACGATAAAATATATCGGATTTTGGGCCGTCTGAAAACTTTTCAGACGGCCCTGGCAAACCAAACAAGGTAGTAAACCATGACAGACTCAACCGAAAAAAAATCATTAATTGAATTCCCTTGCACCTTTCCTGTAAAAGTCATGGGCGCGGTTCATCCGGAATTTGAATCCGCCATCTTGGAAACCGTGCGCAAACATGCTCCCGATACCGAGCCGCACCACATCACTACGCGCCCAAGCAGCAAAGGCAACTATACCGGCGCGACTGTCCATGTAAATGTTGAAAATCAAGAGCAGTTGGACAATATCTACCGCGACCTGACTTCCCACGAATTGGTTAAAGTGGTGTTGTAATGAAAATCGTGCACAAAGGCTTGGTCGATTACCTGCCGACTTTCGAAGCCATGAAGGCATTCAATGCCTCGCGTGACGAAAATACCGAAGACGAATTATGGGTGGTCGAACATCCGCCCGTATTTACCCAAGGCTTGGCCGGCAAACCCGAACACCTCCTCATCCGCGACGATATACCCGTTGTCCAAATTGACAGAGGCGGTCAAATTACTTATCACGGCCCCGGCCAATTGGTCGTCTATACGATGATCAATTTCAAACGCCGTAAGACCAGTGTGCGCCATATTGTTTCCGCACTTGAAAACAGCATCATCGCCACCTTGGCAGAATACGGCATTGAAGCAGCCGCCGATCCCAAACGCCCCGGCGTTTATGTCGGCGAGCGTAAAATCGCTTCCCTGGGCCTGCGTATCAAAGACGGCTCCGTTTACCACGGCTTGGCGCTTAATGTGAACATGGATTTAAGTCCGTTTACCCATATCAACCCCTGCGGTTATGCCGGTATGGAAATGACCCAAATTGCCGACTATGTCTCTCCGGCACCCAGTTTGGCAGAAGTTTCAGACAAATTGACCAAGCATTTACAAAAAGAGCTGGCATAAGGCCGTCTGAAAAAATCCAGTCACACTGCCATCTTTTAACCGCCCTCTGAACTTTTACCCATAAGCTTTTAGGTATAAATCCTTCTAGAAGCTTTCAGACGGCCTTTATAACGACAGAAAGAACACATCACCATGAGTGAAGAAGTAAAAAACGACCCCAAACGCGGCATCAAACTGAAAGGTGCAGACAAAACTGCACGCATTCCGATTAAAGTGGTTCCATTGAAACAAAAATTGAAAAAGCCCGAATGGATCCGCGCCAAATTACCAGGCAAGAAATTCTTTGAAATCAAAAATATTCTTCGTGAACAAAAAATGCATACCGTGTGCGAAGAAGCATCTTGTCCAAATATCAGCGAATGCTTTACCAAGGGTACAGCCACATTCATGATCATGGGCGATATTTGTACCCGCCGCTGCCCGTTCTGCGACGTTGGCCACGGTCGCCCGAATATGCTGGATCCTGATGAGCCTAAGCACTTGGCCGAATCCGTCAAAGCCATGAACCTGCGCTATGTCGTCATTACATCTGTCGACCGCGACGATTTGCGCGATGGCGGCGCACAACACTTCGCCGACTGCATCAAAGCCATCCGCGAAACCAGCCCGAATACCAAAATCGAAATCCTCGTTCCCGACTTCCGCGGCCGTTTAGATATTGCATTGAAAATCTTGGCAGAAACACCGCCTGACGTGATGAACCACAATTTGGAAACCCATCCGCGCCTGTATAAAAAAGCCCGTCCGGGTGCCAACTACCAGCACTCCCTCGACCTTCTGCGCCGCTACAAAGAAATGATGCCGCATATCCCGACTAAATCCGGCATCATGGTCGGCCTGGGCGAAACAGACGAGGACGTGCGCGAAATCATGCACGATATGCGTGCCAACAATATCGAGATGATTACCATCGGCCAATATCTGCAACCTTCAGACGGCCACCTGCCCGTCTTGCGCTATGTAACGCCTGACCAGTTCAAAGTTTTTGAAAAAGAAGCATACGAATTGGGCTTTACCAATGCCGCCATCGGTGCAATGGTCCGCTCCAGCTACCACGCAGACGAACAAGCAGCCGAAGCTTTGCGTGAAACCCACGGCGGTTGCAGCCATCACTAAAGTTTAAATCATATAAGGTCGTCTGAAAAATCAGTAGACTGTTTTTTTCAGACGGCCTTTGTTTAATATACAAAACTCTTCAGATTTCCAAAATAAACCTTATTCAAACTCTAAAGAAAACTAAGAATTCAATCCACTTATATTGATAATAAATTGAAAAAATATAGGAATTATCCTTTTTTATAATGGGTTTATGCTCTGTTGCATCTGTCATTTCCTTTATCAGGCTATCTGGATTCCATTCGAAGAAGCGGCTTGCAAAACGAGTTATGGTGTCTATCCATATGCTTGTATACCCATATTTTCTTGAAATACATCCTCGTATATGAGTTCTTAGAGATACAAAAAAGAGAAAGTCTTAAAATAAGTAAGCCTTTTCATATAACTAAGAAAAAAGGCAATCATCAAGGTTTGAAAGTTAAAAATGCTTGGTAAAAATAGCCTAGAAAATAGGATAAACAGATGAAAGTAAATATAGATGATTCATTGAAGGAACAAGGAGTTCACACCTCCGTAAAAAAGAGAAAACTCAGCTTTGATGAGATTCGTTTCAATCTCTTTGCTTATTTAGAGGATTATTCCAAAATGGGATTCTCTTTTGTAAAAGCAGGCAATGAGCTATTGGAAATAAGGAAAGAGCAAGACAGATATACTCTTTTCGGACAGTGTTTTTTAGGCTATTTTGTGATTAGCCAAAAGAACCAGATCTTCTTAATTTGCAATCCGGAAGGAGTAGAAGTATTTCAAAAGCCAAGAATTTTTGTCAATCATTCTTTACAGGCTTTTGTTTCTTCCTATTCTCTATTTATGTCTGCCGTCTTTCTTTTAAAATCAAAATTCTATAAGAGTCAGGCTTATCAAGCAGAGGAAATTGCAACAGATCTGATGAATAAAGTGGCAGATTTGGAAGAGCCCATTAAACAAGAGTTAACATTCTGGGAACATATCGCTTATTTAATAGAAGATGATGGAATCGTTTTAAGAGATGACCTATTTCATATTTTGAATAAAGGATACTAGACCTTAGAGTGTTGGCTTCTAAATCCTGCTTAGCCACATAAAAATTGAAAATCAGATATAAGAGGAATTATTTTTGTTTCTAATACAGTCTTGGTAGATAATCAACCATCAAGCAGATTTTGATCAAAGTTTTTTAAAGGCTTTGTCTTTAAGTAGGAAAAATCGAACAGTCTTCAATTCAGTCAGATCCGGATAGATGACAGGATGAAACCTAAGATTTTTTCTAGGTAGGAAATGGAAAGGATGGACTGGAGGACCTGTGTCAGTAACATTTTTTGTAACAGGATACTACAAAAAGAAATCGATAACCAGAAAAAATAGAAGAATTTAAGTAATTATCCCAAAATTAAATAATACAAAAAAGCGGCAAAACAGGATAAATACTGTTTGCCGCTTTTTAATTTATTTCTTTATTTTACTTCTTCAACAATTTTGCCGCTTCAATCGCATAGTAAGTCAAAATACCATCGGCGCCGGCACGTTTGAATGCCAACAGGCTTTCCAAAATGGTTTTCTCACCATCCAACCAGTCATTTTGAATGGCAGCCTGAAGCATAGCATATTCACCGGAAACTTGGTAAGCATAAGTCGGTACGCCGAACTCGTCTTTAACTCGGCGGACGACATCCAGATATGGCAGACCCGGTTTTACCATTACCATGTCTGCGCCCTCTTGAATATCCAATGCGACTTCGTGCAAGGCTTCATTGGTGTTTGCAGGGTCCATTTGGTAGGTTTTCTTGTCTGCCTTACCCAAATTGCCGGAGCTGCCGACGGCATCGCGGAACGGGCCGTAGAATGCTGAAGCATATTTTGCCGAATACGCCATAATGCGTGTATGGATATGTCCGGCATCTTCCAAGGCTTCACGGATGGCAAGAATGCGTCCGTCCATCATGTCTGATGGGGCGACGACTTGTGCGCCTGCATCGGCATGACACAAAGCCTGTTTTACCAAAACTTCAATGGTTTCATCGTTAAGGACATAGCCATTTTCATCGGTTAAACCGTCTTGGCCGTGTATGGTATAGGGGTCCAGGGCAACATCGGTCATGATACCCAGCTCTGGGAATTTCTCGCGCAGGGTTCGCACTACTGTCGGTACCAAGCCTTCAGGGTTATAAGCCTCCTCCGCAAATTCGGTTTTGTTTTGCGTTACCACGGGAAACAAAGCCAGCATAGGAATACCGAGATTCAGTGCTTCTTCAGCGGTAAACAACAATTTATCCAAACTTTGGCGTTTGACGCCGGGCATAGACGGCACTGCCTCTTCCTGATTCTGACCTTCCAATACAAAAACCGGATAGATTAAATCATCTGCCGTCAAAGTATGCTCGCGCATCAGACGGCGTGAAAAATCGTCTTTACGCATACGGCGCATGCGTGTGTTTGAGACATAACGCGGAGGGAAATTCATAACAATTGCCTTTCAATAATGAAGTCTTAAAATCAATCTTCGACTTGACGTATGGCTTTGACCGAACGTTTGATTTCGCTGAGCGTACCGGTTTTATAACTATTACGTTCCTGCTCGGTCATGCCGTTTTGATCCAATTTGGCGATATTTTTCAATGCTTCGGCATATTGGCCGTCTGAAAGTTTTTCCTGTTTGATGTGCCAACGGTTTTTCACTTCGGAAGCCGTCCACAAGCCTACTTTGTTGTAGTAGAACAAAATGCTTGCCGCCAGCGTCTTCATATCGCTATCGGGTTTGGCACTGCCGATACTGCGGCCGATACGGTTGTTACGTTGATCGACTGCCTGGTCGGCAAGGTAACGGCTGAAGTAGTCGTCTTTACCTTCTCGCAACTCCATATCCGTCAGGCGCGCATTACCTGCTTTTTCGGCAATAATGCTGTCGAATTTAGAAGCAATCGCCGCCTGCCATAATGCTTGGCGTACGGCATTGACCTGTGTTCCCCTGCTGTCGCCGTTTGCTTTGTCATCCAAACCTGTACGCTCGGCAAAGCGTGTGGCATTACTGGTCATATTGATTAAGCCTTCATCCTCCATACCGATGACTTGGGCGGCCACGGGATGGTTAAGCGCAAATTGTGCCATTTTACTGCGGCGGCTTTGATCTTCCTGATACGATTGGCAACCGGACAATACCAGCATGCCGAGAACGGCACATTGAATGTGTTTTTTAATATGTTTCATGATGTAACTATCGATATTATTGTGTGAGTTCAACTGATTGTTTAACATAGAAACGCCCGTAAGCGCAAAATAATTCCCATACGGCCAAATCGGCGCATGAATGGCTATTTTATAATAAAAATAAGGCCGTCTGAAAATTTTCAGACGGCATAAGTATTTTTAACCCACCAAGCTTCGAATTTGCGGCCAATAAAACAAACAGGCTATCGAGCAAATAGCAATACTGATACCGGCTGCATTAATGCTGCTGATTTTTTCTTTAAACATTGCCGCACCAATTAGCGTACCCAAAACAATCACACCGATGTTCATACCAGCAAACACCAAGGTCGGATTATCCTTCATGATTTGGTGTGCCGAGATGTAGGTAACAATATTCAAAAAGTTCAGGCAGCCTAAAATCATACCGCCCAAGATGCCTTCTTTAGTCCACTTACTCCCTTTGGCAAACAGGTAGCCAAACATCAAGATACCGGCCAAACAAAATGCCACCAGCAAATTGCCGGCAAACGCGGTACCGCTCTTTGCCACTTGTTTGAACAAAATATCAATGACGCCATAGCCGCACCAAACGCCCAAAAGCAGCATCACTTGCGTGCTGAGACCGCCGGATTTCTTACCGCCATCGCTTTTCCAAAGCAAGAAAAACAATGCTGTAAATGCCAATACCAAACCAATCAGACGGCCTTCGGTCAGTTGTTCATGAAAAAGCGTGAATGAAGCGATAATGGGCAAAAACAGCGATAAGCGCTGTGCCGCATCCGACTTGACGATACCTGCCGCATCGACGGATTTGCCCATAATGACAAACACGCTTGGCAACAAGATACCCAAAGCTGCAAAGAGCCACCAAGTCGGTAAAAACACCTGCGGATTACTCAAATCAGGTTTTAACACCAGCATGGTCAAAGAAACGGCAACGATATAGTTCACCGCCACCGCCTGCTCAATATTGATTTTTTGCTTGCGCGCCACTTTCAGCAATACGGAAACCAACACGCTGCAAACGATACTTGCCAATAAATATGCCATGCTTTAGAACCATCCTTGAGTAGGAACAGGCTTATCTTCATTCAGTTTAATCAGTCCGACGACTACGCGATAAATGAGCCAAATACCGGTTGCCACCAAAATCAGCCAACCGATTAAGATAAGTATGGTCAACATCCCGAAAAGCATACCCACCAACGACACCCAAAATGTCTTAATCAGCCAATCAATATGGCTGGCATAAATACTGCCTTGCGCCTCATCGCGTTTGACATATGCCAAAATCACACCGACAACGGGTGCAAACCAGATAAACAGGCCCAACGCATAGGTAATATAGGCGATAAAAACATAGTTTTTCACTTCAGAATTAGACGTATTGGCCATATTGGCCTCCGTATTATTGTTCCCTGTATTATGGTTTTCCGTATGATTGACCACCGTATTATTGAAGCCGTTGTCTTGAGCTTCCTGAGGCTCATACTGCATCGCCGCATCATAAGCCAGACGTTTTTCCGGATGGGACAACACTTCAAACGCCTGTCCGATGGCTTTGAAACGCTCCGCATCTTTCTGAATATCCGGATTGGCAACCAATTTGCCGTAAGCCTCGCGGATAACGTTAATATCCGCATCCTGAGACACACCCAAGATTTCGTATAAATTTAATTGTTCCATCTTTATTCCTATCCTTTATGCATCCACTGCAACATGAACATCTTGCGGGTTGAGCGTACGCAGGTTTTCAGGTTTCATACCCACGATAAACCCGCGTTTGCCGCCATTGATAAAAATCTCGTCCAAAGCCCAAATGCTTTCTTCCACATAAACCGGTAACGCGGTTTTCATACCGAATGGCGACGTACCGCCGACCAAATAACCCGTCCATTTCGCCGCCTGATCCGCCGTTGCCGGCTCGATGTGTTTCAAGCCCAGTTCGCGTGCCAGATTGCGGGTGGAAATATGTTTGTCGCCGTGCATTAACACAACCAAACCTTTTTTGTGTTCATTCTGCAGGACGATTGTTTTGATGACTTGATGCTCAGGCTTGCCCGTGCACTCGGCAAAACGCGCCGTACCGCCGTGTTCTTCATACGCATAAACATAAGGGACAAAATCGATTTTCTTACTGCGTAAAAAGCGCACTGCCTGCGTAACCGGATATTCTGCTTTACTCATGGTTGTTTGCCGCCACCCTTTTCAGACGGCCCCTCTTAAAATGTGGAACGTAAACAACTGCAATGTTACCATACCTTCTTTTTGAAATCAGGAGACAACATGGACATCCGCTATCTTGGCACAAGCAAACGCTATTCGGAAGCCGTCGTGGCCAACGGCTTGGTTTTCCTCTCCGGCATGGTTCCCGAAAATCCTGAAGCCGATGCCAAAGCACAAACTGAAAATGTTTTGGCACAAATCGATTCATGGCTCGCCCAATGCCAATCTGACAAAGCCCACATTTTAGAAGCTACCATCTATCTGCCCGATATGAACGACTACGCCGCCATGAACGAAGCCTGGGACACATGGACAGCCCACGAGCGCGCTCCGGCCCGCGCCTGCGTGGAAGCAAAACTGGCCTCGCCCGACTGGAAGGTTGAAATCAAAATTACCGCCCTTCAAATCAAATAAAGCGCAAATATCAGGCCGTCTGAAAATGCCGCATTGACCAAACCAGCGCAGTTTTTCAGACGGCCTTTATTCTTTTGCGGTACAATACCGCCCTTAAATTTTTCTATTATTTCAAAGCACAAACAGCCATGTCCAAAAAAACCAAGCAAGAATTAGAAAACAACAAACTCAGCAAACGCCTGCGCCACGCCGTCGGCGATGCCATTAACGATTTCAATATGATCGAGCCGGGCGACAAAATCATGGTCTGCCTCTCAGGCGGCAAAGACAGCTACGCCCTTTTAGA
>NZ_JBQCXF010000051.1:0-15994 GCF_051956635.1 Neisseria sp. P0022.S010
CTGAATATGAAATCCAAGCAGGCTTTGAAACTATGGCTTATAATATTTGTCATAGTTTCTAATGTCAGTGGATTTTTATTACTGACTTTTTGTAGAACATATACTGCCAAACTCCATATTATGAATAATTATTTAAAATCAGGCCTGTTGGCTGCTGCCTTGTTCAGTATGCCCGTTGCCGCCTTTGCCCAGCAACATACCGTTTATTTCAATCAAAACGGTAAACTGACGGCGACCATGCCTTCGGTTGCTTATGTTCGCCAATACAAGATTGAGGCAGGCAAGGCGCAGGTACAGGATTTTTACTATCCATCGATGAAAAAATATTCTGATCCTTATGAAATACCTGCCGGTCAGATTAAGGTTTTTGTGCCGGCGTTGGATAATGGTACGCTGACCCTGTGGCATTTCAACGGTCAGAAAAAGATGGTTGGCAGCTATCGCAACGGCAAACCGCATGGCGAATGGGTCAACTGGTATCCAAACGGTAAAAAATCCGCAGTAATGCCTTATCAAAATGGACTGAGTGAGGGCGTGGGTTCCCGCTATTACCGAAATGGTGTGAAAGAAAGCGAAATCCAGTTTAAGCACGATAAAGCCAACGGTCATTGGAAACAATGGTATTCAGACGGCAGCCCGAAAACCGAAATGATGATGAGCAATGATAAACCGACGGAGATCATCAGTTGGGATGAAAATGGCCGCATCGTGTCTGAATTAAGTATTCGCAACGGTAAACGCAGCGGCATTATTTTGGATTGGTATGATGATGGTGCGAAGAAATCTGAGCTGGTTTATAAAGACGACCAGTTGGTGAAAAAAACTTTCTGGGATACGGACGGATACGTTCTCGAATAATTTTGATTATAAAAAACCGCAGGCTGATCAGCTTGCGGTTTCTTATTACATGCAGCCTTTGTTTTGGCACAGGGTAAATAACGGCGCGCCGCTTTCACGGATTTTTTTGCCGCCGTCCAAGTCGGTAAATTCCAAAATGGCAGCCGCTTCGATTACTTCGCCGCCCAGTTTGCGGATCAGCTCGACACCTGCCAGCATTGTGCCGCCGGTTGCCACCAAATCATCTACCAACAAAACGCGTGCGCCTGGCTTGATGGCGTCGGTATGGATTTCTACCGTTGCTTCGCCATATTCCAAAGCATAACTTTGAGAAACCGTATCAAACGGCAGTTTGCCTTTTTTGCGGATGGGGACAAAGCCGACGTTCAGCTGATAGGCCAAAGCCGCGCCAATGATGAAGCCGCGCGCATCCAAGCCTGCCACGACATCAATTTTCTGCCCCATATAGCGGTAAACCAGTAAATCAACCAGCAGGCGGAAATATTCTGCGCTTTGCAAAACGGGAGTAATGTCATGAAACAAAATCCCTTTTTGCGGCCAGTTTTCAATTTTACGGATTTTGTCCGCCAAAGCCTCTACGCCCATTACTTCAGGATGAATCAACATCTCGACATTCCGAAATCAAAAAGTTTTTAACACGATATTGTAGCGGTCATATGCGGACTTGCCAAATTAATCGATACAATAGCCAAATTTTGCAACATGCCGTCTGAAATTCCGAGAAACATTGTGTTGTGTTATAATTTACAAATACATACCATCGGCTGAACCACCATGCAAAATCATAAAAAAGGCAATATTTACATCATTTCTGCCGCTTCCGGCACAGGTAAAACGACCTTGGTGTCGCGCCTGTTGAAAAATCATGACGACATCCGTGTTTCCATTTCTCATACTACACGCCAGCCGCGTGAAGGTGAGGCACATGGTGTGCATTATCACTTTGTTCCCAAAGAAGAATTTGAATCGCTGATTGAGCAAAGAGCCTTTTTGGAACACGCCAATGTGTTCGGCAATTATTACGGCACCAGCATTGCCGGCGTGAATTCGTTGAGCGAAGAGGGCTATGACGTAATTTTGGAAATTGATGTGCAAGGTGCGGCGCAAGTGCGTAAATCGTTGCCTGAAGCCAGCAGCATTTTTATTCTGCCGCCTTCCTTTGAAGTATTGGCGCAACGTTTGATCGGCCGTGGTACAGACAGCGAAGAAGTTATTCAAACACGCCTTTCAAAAGCCCGTCATGAGATTGAGCAATCCGTTTTGTTCGATTACGTCGTCGTGAATGACGATTTGGATCGTGCCGAGGCCGATTTGTTCCACATTATTAAAGCAGGCCGTCTGAAAAAATCCTCTCAACAGGGATTTATCTCAAACCTGTTGGAAAATTCGTAAAAAACAGCGAAAATAACCGTTTATTTGAAACATAGAAAGAAAGCAAGCAAACATGGCCCGTATTACTACTGAAGATTGCACAGGTAAAATCCCTAACCACTTCGACCTTACCCTCGTTGCCGCCCGTCGCGCACGCCAATTAGAAAACGGCAACACGCCTTTGGTTGACGACATCCGCAACAACAAACCAACCGTTACCGCCCTGCGCGAAATCGCAGCCGGACAAATCGGAACCGAGCTGCTGACCCGCAACAAATAAACCAACCGGCAAACCGATAAAACCGCCGCGCGGACTGTATCGGTGCGATATCACAACCGATACAGTCTGACGGCTTAAAAATAGCCATAAAAGGCCGTCTGAAAATGCCAGCCCCACTGCCTACTGCCCCCTATGATCCGTTGACAGCGGAAGCGCGCGAGCTTTTGTTTCGCACCGTATCCTATCTCAATACCAACGAGCAGGCCGAGCTTGAAAGAGCCGTTGCCTACGCTTTCCACGCCCATGACGGACAAACCCGTAAAAGCGGCGAACCCTACATCACCCATCCCCTTGCCGTTGCCACGCAGCTTGCGATTTGGCACATGGATGTTCAAGGCCTCTGCGCAGGCGTTATGCACGATGTATTGGAAGATACAGGTGTAACCAAAGTCGAAATGGCGGCAGAATTCGGCGATACCATTGCTGAAATGGTAGACGGTCTCTCCAAGCTGGAAAAACTCAAATTTGAAGATCATGCCGAGCATCAGGCGGAAAGTTTCCGCAAACTTATCCTCGCCATGACCAAAGACGTGCGCGTCATCGTCGTCAAACTTGCCGACCGATTGCACAATATGCGCACCCTTGGCTCTATGCGTCCGGAAAAACGCCGCCGCATCGCCAAAGAAACCCTCGAAATCTATGCTCAAATCGCCAACCGCATTGGCCTGAACAATGCGTATCAAGAGCTTCAAGACTTATCGTTCCAAAACCTCCACCCAAGACGCTACGAAACCCTGAAAAAAGCCATGAACAACAGCCGCAAAAATCGCCGCGATGTTGTTGGCAAAGTGTTGCGTGCATTCAGTCAGCGTTTGGTCGGTGTCAATATTGAAGCCAAAATCAAAGGCCGCGAGAAAAACTTATACAGCATCCATCAAAAAATGCTGGCAAAAAAACTGCGTTTTGCCGAAGTGATGGATATTTACGGCTTTCGGGTCATTGTAAACAGCATTCCTGCCTGTTATGCCGCGTTGGGCGCATTGCATAATTTATACCACCCCAAGCCTGGCCGTTTCAAAGACTATATCGCCATCCCGAAAAGCAACGGCTACCAAAGCCTGCACACGACCTTGGTCGGCCCTTACGGTTTGCCGATCGAAGTGCAAATCCGTACGCGTGAAATGGACGCTGTGGCTGAGGGTGGTATTGCCGGCCATTGGATTTACAAATCCGGTGAAAATACTCCGGACCAAGCCGTCCTCCATATGAACCGATGGATGAAAAATATTCTTGACCTGCAGGCCAGCAGCTCAAATGCCATCGAGTTTCTGGAGCATGTCAAAGTCGATTTGTTCCCCAACGAAGTCTATATCGTTACCCCGAAAGGCGATATCCTTACCTTGCCTAAAGGGGCGACACCGATTGACTTTGCCTATGCCGTTCACACCAATATCGGTCATAAAACCGTTGCCGCGCGTATCAATAACGTCATGATGCCGTTGCGCACCAAGCTGAAAACCGGCGATACGGTAGAAATCATTACTTCCGAGCATGCCAAGCCTAATGTGGCATGGCTGAACTTTACCGTTTCCAGCCGTGCGCGCAGCGCCATCCGCCAATACATTAAAAATCTGAATCGTCACGATGCCGTTGTTTTGGGTGAAAACCTGCTGCAAAAAGCTTTATCCAGCCTGTTGCCTAAAGACATCCTGCTTTCAGACGACCTCAAAGAAAAATACCTTGCCGATTTGAATACCAAACAAACCTCGTTTGAAGAGGTTCTCTACAATGTCGGTATGGGGCATACTTTGCCGGTACACGTTGCCATGCACATTGCCGAGTTGGCAGGCCAACATTTTGGCAGCGCGGTCAAACTCAGCCCGATCAAAGTCAATGATCAAGAAACCGGCCGGATTCATTTTGCCGAATGTTGCCATCCGATTCCCGGCGATGCAATCCGCGCCTTATTGGTCAAAGACAGGGGTATGATTATCCACCGTGATACCTGCCAAACTTTGGTCAAAGCCGATCCGGAAGAGCAACTCGATGCGGGCTGGGACAGTTTGCGCAATCAAACGTATCGCACCATCCTCAATGTCAAATCCGAAGATGCGCATGGTTTGTTGGCCTCAATGGCGCAAGCGATTTCCAATTCCGGTGCGGATATCGAATCTGTCGATACGCCAACCAAAGCGCAAGCAGGAACAGAAGGTTTTGTAGAATTTAAATTTACAATTAAAGTCAAAGACTTGGATCAGGTTAATCAGATTATTCATACAATGCATGCCAATCCGAATATCCGCAAAGTGATTCGAGGATAATCTTGTTAATAAGCAAAGGCCGTCTGAAAGTGTGTTCAGACGGCCTTTTTGATGTTTACAAATAAAAGCTGTTGGCTTCTTTTTAAGAGGGTTTATGGCTTGTTTGTAATTAGATTGGGTTTAACTCAACCAAAAACGGAAAACCAAAAAGAAAACTAAGGCCAAAACGCCGGCCCAAACCAGTAACATGAATCCGGCTACTGCCTGACCCAAGCGGTAAACAGGATTTTTGCGTTCGTCTTCGAGTAGGGGATTAGGTGTATCGTGCGGTTTGTCGGACATGATGAAGCTCTGATTGAATTATTGAATAAAAGCGTAAGGGTACGCCGATAGAAGCAAAGATTCAAGTGGGAATGATTATTGATAGAAGTCTTCGTTTTCATTCCACGCCGTTTTTAAGGCCGTCTGAATGGTGTCGGTACTAAAGCCGCGATAGGCAAGGAAACGCGCTTGTTTTTGTTTTTCTTTCAAATCTTGAGCTTCCTGCTTGAATTTTTTACGCAAGACGGAAATGGCGGTTTGCAGCTCGTCCTCCCTGTCGGGTAGGAACTCCCGACAATCGTCTGCATCGATACCTTGTTGCGCCAAGGCTTGTTTGAGGCGGAGCGTGCCATAACGGTTGCTCTTGCTGTGAATATAGGCTTCTGCGTAACGTTGGTCGGATTGCCAATTTCGTTCGGCGAATTCGTCCAAAACCTTTTCCAACTCTTCTTCGCTTTCTGCGTGAGGAGCCAGTTTACGTTTCAAGCCGACACGGCTGACTTCCTGACGGGAAAGGATGTCCAAGGCGCGGGCGCGTAAGGTTTTGGGAGGTTTCATGGGAATATGGAAGGGGAGGGATGTTAACTACATTAAATTACATTTCAGACGGCCTGATTGGGTGAAAGAACCGAAAAGGCCGCCTGAAAATAAAGCCGAATTATTCTTCGTCTTTGTTTTTTTGCGGTTGCAGATTTTCGTAGATTTCAGGCAGGGCGCGAATCAACAAATCAGGTTTGGTCGCTTTGTCTTGAGAGAGCAAGGTCATGTCGCCGTAGCCGAATGTTACGCCGACGCTGAAGCAACCGGCCGCTTTGGCGGCAATAATGTCATTTTTAGAGTCGCCCACCATCAGCATATTGGCAACGTCGATGCCCAAAACTTCGGCTGCATGTTGAAGCGGCAATGGGCTGGGTTTTTTCTCGGTCAGGCTGTCGCCGCCGAGAACCAGGCTGAAGTAGTCGTCGAGATTGAGCTGTTTCAGCAGCTCGGCTGCCAGTACTTCGTTTTTGTTGGTAATGACAACCAATGGAATACCCAAGGACTTGAGCAGACCGAGGCCGGCTTCGGTTTCAGGGTAGGGGCGGGTAAAGTCGCTCAAGTGCTCGCGATAATATTTCATAAAGAACACAAAGCCTTTTTCCCAGATTTCAGGATCGGCTTCTTTTTCACGATCATTGGTAATGACGCGATGAACCAACTTGCCGATGCCGTCGCCGACATAACTTTCAACCGTTTGGGTAGGTAAAACAGGTAAACCCAAGTGCGCACACATGGCTTGGGCTGCTGCGGCCAAATCGGGAACGGAATCACATAAGGTCCCGTCCAAATCAAAGGCAACAGCTTGAACGTGTTCTAAAGCAGCAGTGGTCATTGAGTAGCTTTCTGTCATATTATTTAAGCGGTTATTTTAACATTGTTTGCCTGATTTGCCGATTTTTTGCCGATTTTTTGCCGATTCTTTAAAAAGATGTTTGTTTAAATTGTTAACAATTTTTGATGGTGTAAGACTGTCAGCCTATTGGGAATGTGAAAGGGATTTTGTCAACAAAAAGGGTGGTTTGGTAGGCATTAAAAAACAAAGGGTTTGTGTGTTTTTTTGAATGGTTTGATGAGCATTTATACTAGGCCGTCTGAAAATTTTTTGGTTGGTGTGCCGATATTTTCAGACGACCTCAAACTAAATTCATATATAAATGAATAGATTCGCTTTTTATCGACTACATGCTATTACATTTTTGTCCGTTTTTGTATATAGTAACGTGTATGGCTCTCGTCTAATCATATGTATGAAAAGGAAAAATACATGTCCGCATCTGCTGTAAAAGAAACGCTGAATCCGTTTGAAATTGCGCAAAAACAAGTGAAAACTGCCTGCGACCGTCTGAATGCCGATCCAGCAGTATTTGAAATCTTGAAAAAGCCACAACGTGTTTTGGAAGTCAACTTCCCTGTCAAACTCGACAACGGTACAGTAGAAAATTTCACCGGCTACCGTTCACAACACAATAATGCCGTCGGCCCTTACAAAGGCGGCGTACGTTTCCATCCTAATGTGAATATGGACGAGGTTAAAGCCCTGTCTATCTGGATGACCATCAAATGCTGCGTGGCCGGTATTCCTTACGGCGGCGGTAAAGGTGGTATTACTTTGGATCCGCGTAACTATTCCGAAGCGGAATTGGAACGCATCGCCCGCGCTTATTCCGAAGCCATTTCTCCGCTGATCGGCGAGAAAATCGATATTCCTGCCCCTGATGTGAACACCAACGGCAAAATCATGTCTTGGATGGTTGATGCCTATGAAAACGTGGTGAAACATTCTGCACCGGGCGTGTTCACCGGCAAACCGGTTGAGTTTGGTGGCTCCTTGGCGCGTACCGAAGCCACCGGTTACGGCGTAAACTTCGCCGCCGTCCAAGCTTTGGAAAAACTGGGCAAAGACGTGAAGGGTGCTACTTACGCCATTCAAGGTTTCGGTAACGTGGGCTACCACACCGGTTACTATGCACATAAAGCTGGTGCGAAAATCGTTGCCGTATCTACTGTTGACGTTGCCATCTACAACGAAAACGGCTTGGATATGGAAGCAATCATCAAAGAATTCCAAACCAAAGGTTTCATCACCAACGAAGCCGGCTACGGCAAAGAAATCAGCAACGCCGAACTTTTGGCTCTGGAAGTGGACGTACTCGCCCCTTGCGCGCTGGAAAACCAACTGACTTCTGAAAACGCCGGTAAAGTCCGTGCGAAAATCGTGGTTGAAGGTGCAAACGGCCCAACTACTCCTGAAGCCGACGTTATCCTGCGTCAAAACGGCGTATTGGTTGTTCCTGATATTTTGGCAAACTGCGGCGGCGTGGTGGTATCCTATTTTGAATGGGTACAAAACCTGCAAGGCTACTACTGGGAGTTTGACGAAGTTCAAGAGAAAGAAACCGTTGTCCTGCGCCGTGCGTTCCGCGATATTTGGAACTTGGCTCAAGAATACGATGTCGACCTGCGTACCGCTTCTTACATGATGAGTATCCGTCGTGTTGAAAAAGCAATGAAACTGCGCGGCTGGTATTAATCGGTTGAGCGATAGCTAAGAGTAGGCCGTCTGAAACCTGTTTTCAGACGGCCTTAATGTTTTTGATAAGAGCCTTTACAAATTTTAATCCACCTTGATTCCATTTCATTCAAACTCAGCTATAATCCCCTTTTTTGACCTTTCCGGAAAAGACATAATCATGAACAAAACTTTCAAATTCAGCGCATTGGCTTTGTCTGCTTTGTTGGCACTGACTGCTTGCAACCAAAAAGACACTGCCGCTAAAGATGCCCCTGCTGCTTCCGCAGCTTCAAATGCGGCTGCAGATGCTTCAGCCATCGGTTCTACTGCCCAACAAGCCAGCTACGCAATGGGTGTGGACATCGGCCGTTCATTGAAACAAATGAAAGACCAAGGTACGGAAATCGATTTGAAAGTCTTCACCGAAGCCATGGAAGCCATGTTTGAAGGTAAAGAAGTCAAAATGACTGAAGCCCAAGCTCAGGAAGTGATGATGAAATTCCTGCAAGAGCAACAAGAAAAAGCCACTGCCAAACGTGCTGAAGATGCCAAAGTAAACTTGGAAAAAGGCGAAGCGTTCTTGAAAGAAAACGCGACTAAAGAAGGCGTGAAAACCAGCGCTTCCGGTCTGCAATACAAAATCATCAAAGAAGGCGAAGGCAAAAAACCGACTAAAGACGACATCGTTACCGTTGAATACGAAGGCCGTCTGATTGATGGTACTGTATTTGACAGCAGCAAAAACAGCGGCGAACCTGTAAGCTTCCCTGTAAGCCAAGTGATTCCAGGTTGGACTGAAGGTATCCAGCTCTTGAAAGAAGGCGGCGAAGCAACATTCTACATCCCTGCTAAATTGGCTTACCGCGAAGTGGGTGCCGGCGATAAAATCGGTCCGAACGCTACTTTGGTATTCGACGTGAAACTGGTTAAAGTCGGCGCGCCTGATGCAGTTGCACAACAACCTGTACAAGTTGACGTACAAAAAGTTCAATAATCCGAATCAAGGCTTACGCCCTTAAACAACGGATAAAAGGCCGTCTGAAAAATTCCGTTTCAGACGGCCTTTGTTCCAAACAAGCAAGGAATTATGATGAAAAATATCGTCATCCTTATTTCCGGACGCGGCAGCAATATGCAGGCGATTGTGAATGCCAATATTCCCGATGCCAACATTGCAGCCGTATTGAGCAACAGCGAGACCGCAGCCGGATTGGCATGGGCGGCAGAGCGCGGTATTGCCACTGACAGTTTGAACCATAAAAACTTCGACTCGCGTCTGGCATTTGATCAAGCCATGATGGAAAAAATCGATGCCTATCAGCCGGATTTGGTCGTATTGGCGGGCTTTATGCGCATTTTGACCCCGGAATTCTGCGCACATTATGAAAACCGCCTGATCAATATCCATCCGTCCATCCTGCCTTCTTTCACCGGTTTGCATACCCACGAACGCGCATTGGAAGCAGGTTGCCGTGTGGCAGGCTGCACCATCCATTTCGTGACGCCCGAGCTGGATTGCGGCCCGATTATTTCGCAAGGCATTGTTCCTATTTTGGACGGCGATACCGCTGACGATGTTGCCGCACGCGTGCTGACGATTGAACACCAGCTTTTCCCGCAAGCTGTTGCCGACTTTGTTGCAGGTCGTCTGAAAATCGAAGGCAACCGCGTTTTGAATGCACAACGCAATGCCGCCGGTCAAAGCCTGTTGGCTTAATTAAAATACCATACACACAAGGAAAACATCATGAATCCGATTAAAACAACCCTGCTGACACTTTCCCTGCTCACTGCCTCTATCGGCGCACAAGCCGCTGAATTGCCGCAATCTGCCGTTTTGCAATACTCAGGCAGCTACGGTATTCCTGCGACCATGACCTTCACACGCAGCGGCAACCAATACAAAATCGTCTCTACCATCAAAGTACCGCTTTACAATATCCGTTTTGAATCCGGCGGCAGCATCAACGGCACGACCTTGAATCCGTCTTACTACAAAGATGTACGCGGCGGCAAAGTGTATGCCGAGGCCAAATTCTCCGGCGACAACATCACTTACGGCAAAGCAGGTGATTTGAAAACCGAAAAATCCGGCCCGGCCATGGACTTATTTACTTTGGCATGGCAACTGGCCGCCAATGACGTGCGCCTGCCGTCAGGTTTGAAAATTACCAACGGTAAAAAACTGTACACCGTCGGCAGCATGAACAAAATCGGCAGCGAAAGCTATAAACTGAACGGCGGTACAACGCCAGTGAGCAAATATCGCGTCCGCCGTGGCGACGATACCGTAACTTACTCTTTTGCTTCCGATATCGACAATATCCCTGCGCAAATCAGCTATACCGATGACGGCAAAACCTACAACCTGAAACTGACTTCCGTCAAAATCAACGGTAAAGTAGTGAAACCGTAATCTCTATTTGCTCAAACAAGAAGGCCGTCTGAAAAGTTTTCAGACGGCCTTTTATCTTTACAGCAACACAATATCGTATTGTTCCTGCGTGTAGGCGGTTTCGACTGCCAGCGAAATCGGTTTGCCGATAAAGTCTATCAACATCGCCAGCGATTGCGATTCTTCGTCTAGGAACAAGTCGATGACATTTGGAGCGGCCAAAATGCGGAAGGCTTGGACATCGTAGCGGCGCGCTTCGCGGACGATTTCGCGTTGGATTTCGTAGCACACGGTTTGCGGCGTTTTCAGACGGCCCCGACCTTGGCAGGAAGGGCAAGGTTCGCAGAGGATTTGGCTTAAGTTTTCACGCGAGCGTTTGCGGGTCAGTTCGACAAGACCCAGGCTGGTAAAGCCGTTGAGGGTGACGCGGGTGCGGTCGAAACTGAGGGCTTTGGCAAGCTCTTGCAGGACGGCTTCGCGGTGGACTTCCTGCGCCATATCGATGAAGTCGATGATGATGATGCCGCCGAGGTTGCGCAGGCGAAGTTCGCGGGCGATGGTGTGGCAGGCTTCGAGGTTGGTGCGGAAGATGGTTTCATCAAAATTGCGCGCGCCGACAAAGCCGCCGGTGTTGACATCGATGGTGGTCATGGCTTCGGTGGACTCGATGATGAGGTAGCTGCCGAAGTTGAGATTGACGCGCGGTTGCAGGGCGCGGGCGATTTCCTGCTCGATGTTGTGGGTTTCAAATAGGGGGCGTTCGCCTTTAAACAATTCGATCCTGCCCAATGCACCTTGAACGTATTGTTCGGCAAACTGGGTCATGCGGCGGTGGTTTTCAGTCGAGTCGACCAGGATTTTGTGCGTATCGAGGCTGAACATATCGCGCAATACGCGCAGGCTCAAAGGCAAATCTTGATAGAGCAGGGTTTCGGGCGGCTGAATTTTTGCCTGTTTTTGAATGTGTTCCCACACTTTGGTCAGATAGTTGATGTCTGATTGCAGTTGGTCATCGGAAGCGTTTTCAGCGTTGGTGCGGATGATGTAGCCGTGGCAGGCGTTTTCGGGCAGCAGGTTGTTGAGGCGCTCCCTCAAACTGCTGCGTTCCGCATCGTCTTCAATGCGTTGGGAAATGCCGATGTGGTCTTCTTGCGGAAGATGGACGAGGAAACGGCCGGCCAGTGAGATTTGGGTGGACAGGCGCGCGCCTTTGGTGTTGATGGGGTCTTTGATGACCTGAACCAAGACAGACTGGCCTTCAAAGAGCATGTGTTCGATGCGTTGGGTTTCGTCCGGATTGCGGCGTTGTTCGAGGACATCGACGATATGCAAAAACGCGGCGCGTTCCAAGCCGATATCGATAAACGCACTTTGCATGCCGGGGAGGACGCGTTTGACAACGCCCAAATAAATATTGCCGACCAAGCTGTGGCCGCTGTTGCGCTCGATGTGCAGTTCGCAGATATTGTTCTCTTCTAAAACGGCTACACGCGTTTCTTGCGGCGTAATGTTGACGAGGACGGTTTCGGGCGGACGCACGGCGTCCTTGGGGATGGGAATTCCTGAAAGCATGGGGATACCTGATTTTGAATAGAAAAACTTTTGCGATGTGTTCTTCTCCAAAAAACAAATGGCAAAAGTCATTCTGCGAAAGCGCTTATCATACTTGAATTATGGTTTTTCCGCATCTGCACAAATGTTTATGGCCAAGAGGCCGTCTGAATGTTTTTTACAACCGTACGGCGGGAATACTTGTAAAATAGCATCTATGCCCATATAGTCATGAACATTGGTATTTTGGAAGAAATCATGCAAACCGTTACTGTTTATACCGGTCCATATTGCCCGTACTGCACCATGGCGAAAAGGCTGTTGCAGGCGGTGGGTGTGAAAGAAATCAACGAAATCCGCATCGACGGCAATCCGGAAGTTTTTGCCGAAATGCAGCAGCTTTCCGGCCAGCGCAGCGTGCCGCAGATTTTTATCGGCGACACCCATGTCGGTGGCTTTACCGATTTGTACCGCTTGCAGCAGGAAG
This sequence comes from Neisseria sp. P0022.S010, assembly GCF_051956635.1. NCBI lineage: Bacteria > Pseudomonadati > Pseudomonadota > Betaproteobacteria > Neisseriales > Neisseriaceae > Neisseria > Neisseria sp. P0022.S010. The sequence goes on from NZ_JBQCXF010000051.1 coordinate 12,517, forward strand.
GCAAGTTGGACGAATTACTGAATCCTTAACCCTTAACTTAGGAAAATAAAATGAGCGAAGAATTGCAACCCGTATTTAGCGTTGAGCGTTTGTATGTAAAAGACTTGTCTTTGGAAGTGCCTCACGCACCACAAATCTTCTTGGAACAAGGCGAGCCTGAAGTGGATATGCGCGTTTCTACCGGCAACACCAAACTGGAAGACGGCTTCTACAGCGTGGACGTTACCGTGACCGTGACTGCCAAACTGAACGAAGAGCGCACCATGTTCTTGAACGAAGTAACCCAAAGCGGCATCTTCCGTCTGGAAAACATTCCTGAAGAAGACGTACAACTGCTGCTGGGCGTTGCTTGTCCAAACATCCTGTTCCCTTACGCACGCGAAGCCATTTCCAACAGCGTAACCCGCGCCGGCTTCCCACCTGTACTGCTTGCTCCGATCAACTTCGAAGCAATCTACGAAGAACAACAGGGAGCTAACGCTTAATCGCGTTATACCTAAATTAAGGCCGTCTGAAACATTGCGTTCAGACGGCCTTTTTGTTTTCGGATAAAATACAGCAAACTTTCAATCAGCTGCCTTTTAAGATGACGCCCGAAACCCAAAAACAGCTCAAAATTACCGATGTTTCCGCTAAGAAACTCGACAAACTCAACCTCCATACTGCATGGGATTTGGTTTTGCATTTGCCGCTGCGTTACGAGGACGAGACGCACATCATGCCGATTAAGGATGCGCCGATCGGCGTGCCGTGTCAGGTTGAGGGCGAGGTCATCCATCAGGAAGTAACGTTCAAACCGCGCAAGCAGCTGATTGTCCAAATCGCCGACGGTTCCGGCAGTGTCCTTTTTCTGCGCTTCATCCACTTTTACGCCAGCCATCAGAAGCAGATGGCGGCCGGCAAACGCATTCGCGCCGTGGGTGAAATCAAACACGGGTTTTACGGCGACGAGATGATTCATCCCAAAATCCGCGATGCCGAGAGCAGCGGTTTGGCGGAAAGCCTCACGCCGATTTATCCGACCGTAAACGGTTTAAATCAACCCACTTTGCGCCGTATTATTCAGACGGCCTTGGACGTTACGCCGCTGCACGACACGCTGCCCGATGCCTTATTGGGTCGTCTGAAACTGCCGCACCTCGCCGAAAGTCTGCGCCTTTTGCATTCGCCGCCGCCGAGTTTTACCATCCACCAGCTTTCCGACGGCGCGCTTCCCGCATGGCAGCGGCTCAAATTCGACGAACTTTTGGCACAACAGTTGTCCATGCGGCTGGCGCGACAGAAGCGCGTCAGCGGCACGGCGGCGGCATTGGGCGGCGACGGCACGTTGACCCAAGCCCTGCGCCACGCTTTGCCGTTTGCCCTGACCGATGCCCAAGAAAGAGTCGTATCCGAAATCCGCCGCGACATGGCGCAAACCCACCCGATGCACCGCCTGCTGCAAGGCGATGTCGGCAGTGGCAAAACCATCGTCGCCGCCTTGTCCGCGCTGACCGCCATCGAATCCGGCGCGCAGGCGGCTGTGATGGCGCCGACTGAAATCCTTGCCGAACAGCATTTCATCAAGTTCAAACAATGGCTCGAACCTTTAGGACTCGAAGTCGTCTGGCTTTCCGGCAGCCAGCGCAAAAAAGCCAAAGACGAAGCCAAAGCCAAACTTGCCGACGGCACCGTTAAAATCGCCGTCGGCACGCACGCCCTGTTTTCAGACGACGTCGAGTTCCAAAATCTGGGCTTGGTGATTGTGGACGAGCAACACCGCTTCGGCGTCGCCCAACGCCTCGCCCTCAAAAACAAAGGGCGCGACGTCCACCAGCTGATGATGTCCGCCACGCCCATCCCGCGCACGCTTGCCATGAGTTTCTTCGCCGACTTGGACGTGTCCGTCATCGACGAATTACCGCCCGGGCGCACCCCGATTAAAACCCGCCTCGTCAACAACGTCCGCCGCGCCGAAGTCGAAGGCTTCGTTCTCAACATCTGCCGCAAAGGGCAGCAGGCATACTGGGTCTGCCCGCTGATTGAAGAAAGCGAAACCCTGCAACTGCAAACCGCTACCGAAACCCTCGAGCAACTTCAGACGGCCTTACCCGAACTCAGCATCGGCTTGGTACACGGGCGCATGAAAGCCGCTGAAAAAGCCGAAGTCATGGCGGAGTTTGCCGCAGGCCGTCTGAACGTCTTGGTCGCCACCACCGTCATCGAAGTCGGCGTAGATGTGCCCAATGCCGCCCTGATGGTGATCGAACACGCTGAACGCATGGGCTTGGCGCAGCTACACCAATTACGCGGACGGGTAGGGCGTGGCGCGGCAGAAAGCGTGTGTGTCCTCCTGTTTGCCGAACCCTTGAGCGAACTCGCCAAAGCGCGGCTGAAAGTCATCTACGAACACACCGATGGCTTCGAAATCGCCCGCCAAGACCTCAACATCCGCGGACCCGGCGAATTTCTCGGCGCGCGCCAAAGCGGCGTTCCCATGCTGCGCTTTGCCAACCTTGAAGAAGACTTACACCTTTTAGAACAAGCGCGCGAAATCGCCCCTTTGCTGATTGAGCAAAACCCTGAAATCGTCGAAGCGCATTTGGCAAGATGGCTTTCCAGCAGGGAAGGTTATTTGGGCGTATAAAATTTATTTGAAAAGAAAAAGGCCGTCTGAAATATTTCAGACGGCCTTATGATTTGCGTTGATGCAGCTTTTAGAAACCTTGCGCCAACATGGCATCGGCAACTTTAACGAAACCGGCAATGTTCGCACCATTGACATAGTTCACTTTGTCGCCGACTTTGCCGTATTTCAGGCAAGACTCATGGATGCTGTGCATGATGTCGAACAGGCGGCTGTCCACTTCTTCGCGTGTCCAAGACAGGCGGATGGCGTTTTGACTCATTTCCAAACCTGAAGTCGCTACGCCGCCGGCGTTGGAGGCTTTACCCGGAGCGTAGAGGATGCCGGCTTTGATAAATTGTTCGACTGCGCCCAAAGTTGACGGCATGTTCGCACCTTCGGCAACCACATAGCAACCGTTGGCCAGCAGGATTTTGGCAGCGTCTGCATCCAATTCGTTTTGGGTGGCGCAAGGCAGGGCGACTTCGGCCGCGATGTTCCACGGTTTTTGGTTTTCAAAGTATTGCAGGCCTTGTTCTTTGGCGTAAGTGGCCACGCGTTCGCGGCGTACTTCTTTCAGCTCGATCAAAGCGGCCAATTGCGCTTCAGTCATACCGCTGTCAGGGAAGAGGACAAAGCCGTTGGAGTCGGAAACGGTCAATACTTTTGCACCCAGTTGGATGGCTTTTTCGGCAGCGTATTGCGCCACGTTGCCGGAGCCGGAAATCAACACGCGTTTGCCTTCGATGCTGTCGTTGCGGGTTTCCAACATGGCTTGGGCAAAATACACGCAGCCGTAGCCGGTGGCTTCAGGGCGAATCAGGCTGCCGCCCCATTCGAGGCCTTTGCCGGTCAGGACGGAAGCAAATTCGT
>NZ_JBQCXF010000052.1:0-15477 GCF_051956635.1 Neisseria sp. P0022.S010
ATACTAAAAATTGGAGTACTATGAGCATACTCTCTAGAGTATTATTAATTCTCATTTGACATATAGGAACAAAACAGCGGAATTTGTAGAAGAATAGGGAAAAGGAAATTAATTTATATTATGTTAAATTCATAATGCCAGCATTTTAGCCTGTTAAATCCTGTTTTACTCAGTAGTTCAATTACTTACAGAATTCAAAAGTAAAAAGTCGTCTGAAATTTTTCAGACGGCCTTTTATTTATATCTCCCAGTCTTTTCTCAGCAAATCCTTTATTGTTTGATCGGCTGCTAATCAATTACCTACTCCAACTTTAACAATGGAAAGTGGGCAATCTACTCAATCCGTTTATGCCGTACCAACGCTATACGTTTCGCACTTGCTGTCCGCTTGGCCGACAATAGCAGCAACGGCGGCGGCCAAGCCGTTGCGCGTCATGTATTTTTGCGGAATTTCTTGGGCATTTTGTATCAAGGTATAGGCATTATCTTCGCCATCGGCAAGGCCGCAGGGGCGCAAAATGGTCCAATTCAAACCGCTTTGTTTGAGATAGATTTCGGCTTCTGTTTTGGCACGGACAGCTTCGCCGAGTGCTTGTTTGAACGGCTCTCTCATCATATCCCATTGTTCGCCGCAGCCCATGCTGGTAATCAGTACAAAGCGGGCTTGCGGATTGGCGGCTTTCGTAGCGGCAATGATGTTGATATTGCCCAGCGCATCACTGCGGATGCCCTCTTCGTTTTTGCCGCCGACAAAACTGATCACGGTATCGGGACGGTATTGTGCCAACGCTTTATCGAGTGCATCGGCATCAAGCGCATCGGCGACGATGGTTTGAATATTGTGTTCGGCAAAAAAGCTGTCTTCAGACGGTCTTCTCAATACGGCGACGGTATCGGCTGAGTTAGTCAATGTGCGGATATAGGCGCGGCCGGACGGGCCGTTGGCTCCGAAGATGAGTTGCATGTTTGAGATTCCTTTGTATGGTAGATGTTTATTGTTAGAAAATCCGCTCCTCTATGTAACAAGGAACGGATTATCAGGCCGTCTGAAACCGTTTAAGCGGCATCAAACAGTTTGCGCATGGCTTCGATTTGATGTTGTTTCAACTCGCCTGCTTCGTCGCGACCGACGAAAATTTTAAACATGGCACCGCCGTTGCGGTTGATAAAGTTGAGCGAGCAAGTGGCTTTACCCATGAACGGACGTTCCAAAAGGTAGATGGAGGCGCAGTTTTCGTAGTAGATGTGGCCGTGTACGCCGCCGTCGGTTTCGGGATGGTCAAAATTGTAGAAACCGCGGCCGACTTTGCCGTTAGGCAGTTTGCCGCTGACTTCGACGATGGCATCGGGGGTGTGGGCGATGAAGGTAACGGATTCATCCCATGCAGCGATGGCTTGGAGAATTTCGACAATGCGGCTGCCTTCGGTTTGGCACACGTTCTCTTCAGGCAGGCAGCGGATAACGTCTTCAAAACTGCATTGGTTTTGCGCGGCCAGCATTTCCAGCACTTGGCCGGGATTTTTTTCTAATGATTGGCGCAACATGGTTTGTTGTTCGGCTGAAAGTTTTTGCATGGTTTGATCCTTTTCTTGAGTCGGAAGAGTGAGCATGAGTTTGCGGATAAGGGTGGGCGACCAATAACGGCCGCTGGTATTCAAACGGATCAGGCCGTCTGAATCGGGTTCTTTAAAAAGCTGCATTTCCTGCCATTGGGCAATCAGCTTTTGCGCTGCTTTGTTGCCGTCAAACAATGATGGATTCAGACGGCCTGTTTCAATATCGTGCTGGACTTTGCTGAGTAGTGCTTTATTTGGGCTATGGCCGCTCATAAATGCGATGTTTTTCTCGCCTTTCGGCGTGGCGAGATAGCTCTCTAAATCGCCCTGCACCTGATAGCTGAAACCGCCGAAGTTACCGCCTGCGCCGGAGCCGAACGCCAAACAGGAAATATCGGATTTGATCAGGGTATTGTAGCGGTTGCGTTCGCCGCGGCCGGGATAGGCGAAGTGGCTGTTACTGACCTGTTCCCAGCCTTTTTCCAGCAGCGTTTCAACCGTGTAGGCATATTGGTCTGCCTGAATATCGAAACCCGGCGGTGTCGGAAATGCGCCTTTTTCAATCATGCGGTTGATGGGCAGCATGGGATAAAGGTTGAACGCATACGTATCCAAACCGGACAGAGGCAGCTCGACGGCGCGGGCAATATCGTTTTGCCAAACTTCATCGGTTTGATTGGGCAGGCCGAACATCAAATCAGCCACAATCACGGCATCGAGTTCGCACAATTTTGCCAAATATTCAAACGCCTCGTCGCCGCTGTGTTTGCGGCCGAGACGGCGGCGGATGGCGGTATTGAAGGTTTGCACGCCGATGGAAATGCGGTTGGCCCCTGCTTTGAGACAAGCCTGTGCTTTTTCTAAATCGAAATGGCTCATGCGCCCTTCGATGGTGAACTCGCAGTCTTCGGCAAGCGGCAGATATTGGTAGCAGGCACGAATCAGGCGGACGAGGTCTTCCGTAAGCAACGCGGTCGGCGTACCGCCCCCGAAATAAACGGCTCGGATTTTGCCCTTGCCTGTACGGACTTCGGCTTCAGCGGCCATTTCTTCGATAATTTTGTCGGTGTACACGCTGCTTTGGCTGTCCTTCCACGCATTACGGTAGAAGCCGCAAAAAACGCAGTGGTTGGCGCAAAATGGAATATGCAGATAAGCAAGCGCGTCCACATCGGCGGCATAGGGAAGCTTTTTCTTCCAAATGTTCTGCCACTGGGGGCGCGGCATTGGAACGCCGCCCCAAACAGGCATTAATGCCTGACGTTCGGGAAATGCCTTGGGCGCGGATTGTTTCGGAGTCCAAACAAGCTGCTGTACCATGATAATGATTAATAAAAATTATTAATAAGATTTATATATTAAATAACCATCATCATTTTCTTGTCAATATTTTTGTGTAATTAAAAATTAGTATTATTTTAAAATATTGTATTCTATAAATAATAAAATATATTTCTATTTGATGGAAATCGGCATTTTACTTGTGAAATGCGCAAAATTTGGTTCTTCAAGCTGAGAACATCCTCCCATCTCGTTTTATTTTTGAACAATACAATAAATTTTATTTATCGTTTTTCAGACGGCCTTTTGGCGCTCAGCTTCTGAAATAAAACCCTGCCTCATCTTTGCAACGGCGTATCTGCCAACCGTAAACCGATTCAAGCAAGTCGGGGCGCATCACTTCGCCCACCTTGCCTGATGCAACTACTTTTCCCTTATTCATCAAGATAATATGTTCCGCATAACGCGCGGCGAGGTTTAAATCGTGCAATACCATCATTGATGAGGCACGGTTCGAATGCCCGACCAAATACTGCATCAGGCGGTGTTGGTGGCGGATATCGAGATGGTTGCACGGTTCGTCCAAAAGCAAGACCGGCGCGTTTTGCAACAGGGCGCGGATGATGTTGGCGCGTTGCTGTTCGCCTCCTGAGAGCTTGCCGATGCGCTTATCCGCCAAGACCGTCAAATCAAAATAATCGAGCAACTCGTCCGCCCATTCATGGTTCAGACGGCCTTTTTGTACGAACGACGCCAACGCAATGTATTCGCGTACGGTCATCGGCATGTTGTAACGGCCATGCTGCCCGACCCATGCCACCCTGCCCGCGCGGATTTGCTGCACAACGGCCTCACCGAAAAGCGTGATTTCCCCCTGCCCTGTTTGCCCGATTAGGGCCCGCAGCAAAGTAGATTTACCCGCACCATTCGGGCCGATAATGACGGTTATGCCGTGAGGTATATCCAGTTGATCGATTTCAAGCAGGGTTTTGTCTTGGACGCAGACGGAAAGATTACGGATTTGAAATAAGGTGTGCATGGCAAAAGATATGGGCAATGAAGTTTCAGACGGCCTATTCAGGCATCAACGGCTTTTCAAAGGCTTGATAAACAAATACATAAAAAACGGTCCGCCCAATAAGGCAATCACGATACCGACCGGCAAATCGACAGGGTATGTCAGCCAGCGCGCCGCGCCGTCCACCACCATCAAAAATACTGCGCCCAACCAAGCCGACAGCGCAATCAGTTTGCGGCGGCTGCCGCCGACGGTTTGCGCCAGCATATTGGGGATCATCATGCCGAGAAAACCGATGATGCCCGAAAGCGACACCGCCGCCCCCGTCATCAATGCCGCGCCGATTACGGTTTGCACGCGCAATGCCCCGACCGACACCCCCATACTGGCAGCCGTGTCTTCACCTGTCATCAAAACGTCCAGCCGCCTGCCTGCCGACAGCAAAATCAGAAAACCGGGCAACATGACCGCGATTGCCGCGACAGGCGATGAGAAACCGGCTTCGGCAAGGCTGCCCGACAGCCATGTGGTTGCACTGCGCAATACCAAATCGTCAGACAAAAACAAAATCATGCTGACCACCGCGCCCGAAAACGCGCTCAACACAAATCCCAACACCAGCAATCCCAAAGTACCGCCGCCAAGCAGTTTGTGCACCGCCAAAATCAGCAGGCACACGCCCAATGCACCAAGAAAAGCCGCCGCCGGCACACCCATCGCGTCGCCGCCCAGAGCCAATAACACAATCACGCCCAAAGCTGCCCCGCCCGATGTCCCGATCAAACTTGGATCGGCCAGCGGGTTCTCAAATAAAGCCTGCAATGCTGCGCCCGAAGCGGACAAACCGGCTCCGACCAAAAGCGCGGTATAGATGCGCGGTAAACGAATTTGGCGGACGGTTTCATCCATCGCCAGCGGCGACTCCCACGCGCCAAAACCGATGCCGCAGCACAAATAAACGGCGGCGGCAGTAAGCAGCAGACAAAGGGTAAGGATATGCGGTTTCATGACATCATGCGGTTTAAGCGGATTGAGGAACGGTTTCAGACGGCCTTTTTAAGACAGCCGTTTTGCTTCCTCAATAAGAAAGAACACATCAAGGCCGTCTGAAAACAAAATCAGGCAGGATTTTCAAATCAGGCGCGTTTATTTTGCCAAACCGTGCAAACGCTGAATCACTTGCGGCGTATCCAGCCCGTAACGGAACATATCGTTGGCCTTCCACAAATAAATCTTGCCGTTTTTCGCGGCTGGCGAGCCGGCGATTTCGGGGCGTGCGGCAAAAGTTTTGACATTGCCTATCATGGCGGTGTTGTGGTCGGCGATAATGATGATGTCGGGTTTGGCCGCAATCCATGCCTCACGCGTCATCGGTTTGAGGCCGTCAATGGTGGCTGCGGCATTGATACCACCGGCACGGCGGATGATTTCGTCGGCGGCGGTATTCTTGCCCGATACGATGCGCCCGTCGTAGCTGAAGAGGTAGCGTTTGCCGCTGGAAGGCTGCTGTTTCATATCCGCCTGCCATTTACTGGCCAACTTGTCTGCCTGCACGCTTTTGCCGATAAGCTGACCGATGCTGCGGATACTTTGCGGATAGGCGGCGATGCTGTCGTCGGGCGCAACATTGACGGCTTTAATGCCTGCTTTTTGCAGGTGGGCAAAAATATCGGCAGGCTGCGCCATCCATGAACCGATGGCGATGTCGGGTTTGGCGGCCACAATCGGCTCAACCGTCAGGCGGCGATGAATGCCGATACTGGGCTTGTTTTTCAACGCTGGATTTTGAACGGTCTGATCACGGCCGACGATTTCGTCCAATGCGCCGAGCGCGGCAACGATGTCTGCCGTATCGGGGGTTAACACGACGATGCGTTGTGCGTGTGCAGTGCCGTCCAACGAAATAAGCGCGGAAAGCAGGAGGAGTTTGAGTTTCATTGATTTTCCTTGTCGAATGCTTTCAGACGGCCTGCTCGCTTTCTCAGGCCGTCTGAAAACGGTTGAATCACATTAGAACTTCAGTTGTACAGTCGCGGCAAAATTGCGGCCGGTTTCGGTGTACAAGTCCATCACGCTTGAGCGACTCATGCCGGCAACGTCTGCGTGCTGCCAGTATTTTTTGTTGCCGACGTTATAAATGTTTGCACCGATTTCGAGGTTTTTAAACGGCTTGTACCACGCACCGACATCCCATACGCCATACCCCGGCGCTTGGAAAACAGTGTCGCTGCTGACGCGGCTGTGTTTTTTTGACCAGCGCAGCTTGGTGCCGACACCCCATTTTTCCTGCGTGTAATCCAAACCCAAAACGCCGTTGAGCGGATAAGCGGAATCCAGCGGCGTACCGTCTTGCTGTTTGCCGCTCATCCAAGCGATGCTGCCGGAAACCTGCCAGCCCGGCAGGAATTTGTAGGCGGCAGAGGCTTCTGCACCGTAGGTTTTGACCCTATCTAGGTTTTGATATTGGTACTGGATAATCGGGCGGCCGCCTATGGTGGAAGTGCCGACTTCGGTGCGGTCGATGAAGTTGCGGTAACGGTTGTAGAACGCGGTAACTTGCGCGCGGGCGTGTTCGTTTTTGAACTTCATCCCCAACTCAAAGCTGTTGGATCGTTCGGATTTGAGATTCGCATTCGGGATGACGGCATAGCCGTAGGTCGTGTTGGCAAACGCCATGGTCGCGCTGTCAAACGGCGGCGTGCGGAAGCCTTGGGAATAAGTAGCAAAACCGGTGAACTGCTCACCCATCGGTACGCTCAGGCGCAGGCTGGGCGTGAACGCAGAATCGCTGAAGCGCGTCGCTGTTCCGCTGGGGTTGGCATTGAGATAGGCTTGGTCGGTCGAAGTGTTCAGCTTGTCTTTTTCGTAACGCAGGGCCGGGGTCAGGACGATGCCGTTGCCGAAAGTCAGGCTGTCTTGTGCGTAAACGCTAAACGTTTTGCGCTTGCTGTCGGGGAAGGTTTTATTCGGATAGGTGCTGCCTGCATAGACTTTGCTGACAGCGCCGGTCAGGTTGTCCACTGTCAGGCTGTCACGCGGACGGGCGGTTTCGGTGTGTTTGTATTCGGCACCGGCAACGACGCTTTGTTTGACCGCACCGTCAAATTCCCACACGCCGCGCCCGTTCAGCCCGCGTATGGTCTGATTGAAACCGTAGTCGGAATAACGGGTCGAGTTACCTAATAGACGTGCGCCCATGCGCGTCATGCTGATATCGACGGCATCGTCTTCTGTACGCAGTTTTTGCTGATAGGCAGTCAGGTTTGCTTCTTTCAGACGGCCTTCGCCAGTGTAGCGGTAGCCTGCTTCGATACGTTGACGGCGGATGCGGTCTCGGGCGTTGCTCTCAGATGTTGCGATGGTTACCGGCCCGCGCGATTGCGAACCCAAGCCGTTTGCCAATACAGTATCGTTGGCATGGTAATACTGTTCGTACAAAGTTTCAAAACGGTGGCGTTCGTTGCCGATATTGCCTTTCGCTAAGATATTGTAGGCATTGTTTTTCTGCGGGTTGGTAGCAGTACGTGCAGTCGAGTAGCTGGTATCGCTGCCCATGTTTTCGGTTTCATGACCTTGACGGCGCGTCAGCATCAGCAGACCTTCGGCGTTTTCATGGAAACCTGCCACAGTCGCAGTAACCCCATGGCTGCGGTCGCGGCTTCGGTAACCGTGTTTCAACCCAAAATAACCGCGTTTGCCTTCATCGACGAAATCACTTGGAGAAAGCGTCACCATGTTCACCACGCCGCCGAGCGCATCGCTGCCGTAGAGCACGGAATAAGGTCCTTTGACAATATCGACCTGCTTGAGCGTGTCGCTTTCGACCATATCGCGTCCCGAAATCGCACCATTGGAGCCGCCGCCTGCATAAGATTCGGGAATGCGCACACCGTCCACCATCATCAAAATGCGGTTGCCGTCTATGCCTCGGATATTGATACCGGCATGACCGCGGCGGTTGTTGTCAGACGGCACGCTGACGCCGGATTCATACATTACAATATCGTCCAAATTCTGCGCCGAGGCTTGATTCAAGGTTTTGCGTCCAATAACCGACACATTCGGCGCGGCTTTATCCAAGGTTTGCGCATTGCGGTCGGCCGTAACCACCACAGGCTCTATTTCTGCCTGAGCCACCGGCATCTGAGCCGCATATAACTGTCCGGAAAAAACCGCCCCTACCACACAGGCAATCACTTTCTTTTTCATTACACAACCTTATTATTTGAATAATAATGGTTTGCATTTATAAAATAAATAGGCGGTTTTTGCAAGTTTAGGAACTGCAAGACACCAATAACAACCATTTCAAATCGCAAAATACAGTATGACGCAGCTAAATCAGTAATTTATGAACCAGGGGTAAAGTACCCGACCTTGTCAGCGTAGAAAACCCATCCACCGTCTTTGACCAAAAATCTCACATCGGCAATTGGGAAGCCGACACCTTCATCGGCAAAACCAGAAAAGCACATCGCCGAAAAAACATTTAGCTTACGAAACGCCAAGTGTTTTATTTTTAAATCTGTTCCAACCACTTGTGCCCGAGTGTTGCATTTGAAATTCGAATCAAAAGCTATCTGAAATTTTCAAACAAGTTTTTATTTGTCCCTCTTATCCCTCATCCTTCTATCTACTTCAAACTCAAAAAACATTTCCATATTATTAAAAATTAGTTAGAATTTCACAAAATTATAAATAATAATCAAACTTATTTGTATTATTTTAGTCAGAGTGTAATCGCATCTATTCGGTCTGTCTTGTTCAGACGACCTTACCAATCAAGTTATATGGATACATTCTATGCAACCGATCAAAGTTACCACCCTCTCCGCCTGCATCGCCGCCATTGGTTTTGCACCTACCGTTTATGCTGCAGATAATTCGACAGTTATTCTCGATACCATCACTGTCAAAGGCACGCGCAATAAAGACGAAATCGGTAAAAACCGGGTTTATACCCGCGAAATCGTCAATCTTTACAAAGGCAAAAACGAAGTTGAAACCTTCAAAGGCAACACCGTATCCGACCTTTTAAGCGGTATGTCCGGCGTGTACAGCGGCGACGCGCGCAACAGCGGCGCGCTGGATCCCAATATACGCGGCGTGCAGGGGCAGGGACGGATTCCCGTTACCATCGACGGCACCGAGCAGGCGATTACCGTCTGGCGCGGCTACGCAGGCGCAAACAACCGCAACTACGTCGACCCCAACATCATCAGCAGCGTTTCCATCGAAAAAGGCCCTTCGTTCAGCCGTGATATGAAAAGCGGCATAGGCGGCTCCGTCGCCCTGAAAACCATCGATGCCGACGATATTGTCCCCGAAGGGCAGAAATACGGATTTGAAGTGAAGGCGGAAGCTGCCAACAATTCCATCAAAAGGCGTGAGAATGCTTATGAACATTCAGTCGATTATCGAACCTTGCCTGTTCCCGCAGTAGCGACGGGCGGTATTTGGCGTTCGTTTTTTGACGATACCGACCGAATCGACCAGCGTTTCAACGGACGCAATAAATTTGGTGAGGATAAAGCCTACCGCATCGCCGCTGCCACCAAGCAGGACAATTTCGATGCCATGCTCGCCTATGCCTACCGCAGTAAAGGCAATTATTTTTCCGGCAAAAAAGGGGCGGAACGCTACGGCTATATCGGTCCTTGGACACAAGAAACTTTAGACGAATTGAAACGTCGTCAAGAAGAAGCCGCTGCCAAGGGTGAGAAATTTTTCGGCAGTGAAAACATGCTGGGCGCACCCGATATTTCAAAAATCGGACTTTTTTATCATCCGGGCGGGGAAGTCAGCAATACCTCGCTCGAAACCAAATCATGGGTAGGTAAAACCACCTTCCGTCTGCCGAACCGCCAAACGCTCAAATTCGGCCTGCGCCATACCGATTCCACGTTCGGCGAAATTATGCCTTCGCGCATTATCGGCCCCATCAGTTGGGATGCGTCCGTCCTCAACAAAATTGCCGAATGGCCGCAGGCATGGGTAAAACAGCGTTCCTACAATATCGACTATTCGTGGAAGCCCGAGGGCAGCCGTTGGATAGATTTCGATGCCACGCTTTGGACAACGCGCACCAAATCCAAAACCAATACCGCAGGCGGCTCACCCGGCGATACCGTTTATGAGGACAACAAATTTCAAATAGCATGGGACGAATACGACAGATGGCAGAAATACACTCCCGCAGAGCGGCAGGAATTGCTGGATGCAGGAATAGAAGCCCCCAAACCGCCCAAACCTGAAACGCCCAATACCAACGGCAGGTTCAACACTATCGAAGGCAACGCCTATTACGCCCGTAACAACCGGACAGGCTTTCAATTCTCCAACCGTATGAAATTGAGCGACAAACTGTCGTTGACCTTGATGGGCGATTTTCAAAATGAAAAACTGACGTCGCGCAATGATTTTTCAGACGAGCTGGAGCGGGGAGGATACGACAAATATCGTGAAGAACTCGAAAACAGCACCATCAGGGCAAATTATGAATTGAACCAATATGGCGTACCTCGAAACGGCAAGCGGCGAGAATACAATCTGGGCTTCAATTTCCACTACGAACCGTTCCGCTGGCTGACGTTGACGGCGGGCGGACGGTACACGAATTTCCAGCTTCAGGACAAAAGCAAACGCTTGGAAAGCGGTAAGAACAAATATGGTCACCCGCTGGAAATGAACAGGGGGATAAAATATTCGGTCGGCAGGGTTGCCACGCCGCAAGAATACGCGGATTACAAGGCAATTGACGATGCTTTGGCAAATGGCAGTCTTGATTATGCTTTATATATGGCGGATGAATATTCAGAACAAAGAAAAAAACATGAACAAATTAGCCTGTCTTCGTTTCAAGTCAATTCACAATTTATTCCGACTTTGACAGTTGATCGCGAAAAATGGGTCAATCCTAATGAAAAGGTGGATTTCTATTGGTTGAAAGACGATAAAGGCCGTCTGAATATGCAGGATCATCCCCTTACCAACGGCAGCATTCCTGATTTGCACACCAAAGTCCCCAATCCTGTATATGACCCGTCTATTCCGGACAGTCCGCAATTTGTACCTAAATACTACGCAGCCAGTGCAAGTGTTTACACAACGCCAATGACCGAAGCCGAAAGGCAGAGGGCAATGAAGCAGAAAGGCAGCGGTTGGGTACCCGCATTTTCTGCCACTGTCAATTTTACTGATTACAGCCGCGCCTATTTGCGCTATACCGAAACCCTGCGCTACCCCAGCATTTTTGAAGGGACTTACGGCTTTTCTACCGCCGCCGGCTCATTCAACCGCATGGGCTATGGCTGGCGGCCCGAACACGCCAAAAACTGGGAAGTCGGCTACATCCATGATTTGACGGGGCTGTTACCGAAAATGAAAAAAGCGGATTTCCGCATTAACTACTTCCATAACAAGACCAAAAACGTTATCGACAGGGACGACAATCTCGAATTCGAACAATTCGACAGACAAATCCGCAGTGGTGTCGAGCTGTCCACCCGCTTCGATACCGGACGCGTCTTCGGCAGCCTGAACGTATTCCGCAGCCTGAAAAACAAAATGTGCGACGAAAATTTCCCTTGGACATCCGCAACAGAGGGCATGGTTGATTCAAGCTATTTTGTGCAAAACGGTAAGACTATGAATCGTCCTGTCTGCAACCACGGCGGCTTGACCGATTCGGGCTATCTGGCAAGCGCGCTTCAACCTCGTTGGTCGATTGATGCCGAATTGGGCAGCCGTTTCCTTGCCAACAGGCTGGAAACAGGTGTGCGCCTTCATTACCACAGCCGTGTCTATGAAAACCGCAATGATGCATGGCAAGCCTTCTATGACACATTCAACCAATATATGGGAAGTAACCACAAGCCCCAGCATAACGATATGCGCTGGCAGCCTGTTGCGGTATGGGATGCCTACCTGCGTTATAAAATCGGCAAGAACCTGACTGCCGAGCTTGTTGGCAGCAACCTGACCAACCGCTACTACCTCGACCCGATGAGCCGTTCTTACCTGCCTGCACCGGGCAGAACCATCAGGATAGGGATAACTGGAAAATGGTAATGATCAATTAATCATTTTTAAAATTAAAAAACCGTCTGATCATTAGCAATGGGAATTCAAAGACAAAAAAGAGCGGATGACGTTCACGCCCAAATCGCAGTTTTCCATCAACAACCATCTGCGCCTGAAAGCCGTTTCAGACGGCCTCGTCATCGCGTGGGTAGCACATATGATCGTGGCGGATGCAATTCAATCAGGTCAGCTAGTCGAGTTACTTCCTGAATATGCGATGACTTACGATCCGCTTTACCTCTATTACCCCAGCCTCCGTGGGAATTCTAATATATTTAAGTTGATTATGGATGCGCTAAAAGTAAAAGCCGTCTGAAAATTCAGACGGCTTTTTATTGCAAAGTGCGGTCAGATTGCAAAGTACTTTTGCAATTAGCCAAATACTTTTTCCAAATGTGCTTGGTAATCAGCTAAGTATTTTTCTACTTGTGGATTTTTAATCACATCGTTACATAAGAATGTCGGCAGACGGGTCAGGCCGATGAACTCGTTGAGTTTGTGGAAGTGCATATACAATACATCTACACCTTTACCTTCGAAGAAGTCACCTTCACGGATGAACGCTTCAATCGGCGCATTCCAAGTAAGTGAAAGCATGTGTTTTTTGCCTTGTAACAAACCGCCTGTGCCGTAACCTTCGGATGGATTGACACGATGACGACCATCACTTTGATAAAGCTTGCCGTGTCCAGTGGTGAATACTTCGTCTATGTATTTTTTCACTGTCCAAGGTTCGTGCATCCACCAGCCCGGCATCTGCCAAATCACGGCATCCATCCACAAGAATTTTTCGATTTCTGCTTCAACGTCATAGCCGGCATCAATCACGGTTTCTTTAACATTGTGTCCAAGTGCGGTCAAAACTTCTTTCGCTTTTTTATGAAGTGTGTGATTTAACTCACCATGTGAATGTCCGAAATCTTTACCGCCGTCTAATAATAAAATATTCATTTGACTCTCCTAAACCAGACAATTCTAAAAAAGAGGGGCTGCTATTATGCCATTTTAGCCTTTATCTTGAAAGTATGGCCGTCTGAGCATCTTAAGCCATGCAACGTAAAATCAGAATATCCCGTGAATTTTTTCGGTTAACTGTTTTACGAGGATTTGTTCGTAGATAATTTGAACTTAGGCAGACTAAATGACCTAAAAGAAACAGCCGATAGGGAAAAGCCAAAGTTTATTTTAACGAAGAACGTATATTTTATTTAAATATACGGATTGATGAATTTCTAAGGGAACTAATTACAAGATAGTTATTACCTATTAAAAGATATTAAATAATCATCAATTTAGCATATCTCTACCTGAACATTAGTCCCCTTACCTACCCAACTACAAAGGCTGAGCCAAATCGTTTTCCGTGTTGTAGCTGATAAAATCCTGCTCATGAGGGAAAGGAACGACCCGTGCGCGTTGCTGCTGCAACCAGCCGCGTATGCTGCGCATTCCTGAATAAAGGTATGGCACGGTACTTTGTAGGATTTGCGGACGGATAAACATTACGCTGTAATGCGGTCTGGACGGGGTTTCAACGTAAAATGCATTGCACAACGGCGTGCGTTTGGCGATGGTCTCAAACTGGGAAACCAAGTTTTCAGGCAGGCGGGGCATATCGCAGGAGACGATAAGCAGCCAGTCTGCAGTAGCAATTTGCAAATCGTTGGCGGCGGTACACAAGGCGGCTAAAGGGCCGTAATGTTGCCATTGGCGCGCATCGGAGAAAACGTGCGCGCTGCGTTGGGCGTAGGATTCGAGATTGCGGTTGGCACTGATGGCGATATGGCTGACTTGCGGGCGGATTTTTTCGATAACGTGGTCTATCAAGGCTTTGTTATGCCACTGCACCAACCCTTTATCGACACCTCCCATCCGGCTTCCCTGCCCGCCGGCCAATATCAGTGCAAAAATTTTCATTTTGGTAGTCCTTTGCAAAGCAGAGTGTGTAAGTGTTATTCGCGATGTTGTATTTATGGAAGAAGTTTTAAGGCTTCAGGCCGTCTGAAACCTGGTTTTGTGATTTAATTCACTTAAGATGAATTTTATCATAACATGATTTTACATTAAACCCCTGTTTTTTCTTATCATAACCATACAATTATTTTAGACAGGTTGTTTATAGGCCGAAAGAATGATATTTTTATAAGATTATCGGATTAGTCTTCCTGCGTGCTTTATGCGTTTATTCTCCGGATCTTCAGACGGCCTGAGTCTGTCCTCGCGTTTAAAACTGCTGACTGTGTTATGGGTCGGCTCGGCTTTTTTATCGATTGCCTTTACCCTGCTGCTTTCTTGGCGTTTGGAAAGCGCGGCCAAAACGATTGAAGATGCGGGCAGCTTGAAAATGCAGGTGTATCGCTTGGCTTATATGGCAAGCGTCCGTACGCCCAATGCGCAAATCGACAACCAAATCAAAGAATTTGAACGTACGCTGGCCAATGTAACGCAAAGCGATGCCATTCATCCGCTGATTCCGTCACAAATGCCGCTCGCTTACGATTTGATCCAATCGATGCTGTTGATTGATTGGGAATCCAACATCAAGCCTTCTTTACAACATTACGAGCGGCCGACCCAAATCGGCCTGTACCGTTTTGCCGGCAATATCGAGCTGTTTTTACAGGCGATGGAAAACGCCAACGAGCAAAATACTTTGTGGCTGCGCCGTTTTCAAATGGCGATGATGCTGATGATTTTAGTGGCTGCCGGCTTGATGATTGTTTGGCATTATTCGTGGATCATCCGGCCGCTGGAAAAATTGCGCGACGGGGTGGAAACCATCAGCGAAGGCCGTTTCGGGGTTCAAATCGATACAGACCAAATTCGTGAATTTGCCCAAGTCAGCAAGGGCTTCAACCAAATGAGCCGCCGTCTGAAAACGCTTTATACGGATTTGGAAGGACAGGTTGCCCAACAAACCCAAGACTTGGCCCGGCAAAACCGTGATTTGACCCTGCTCTACCAGACTACGCGCAACCTGCACCAAACCTTTACGCCGCAACAGGCCGCAGAAGAATTCTTGGCTCAGATTCTGCCGGCGTTTTCCTCCTTGGGCGGTACGGTATATCTTTCCGATGAAGAACGCAAACGCTCTGACTTGGCGGCAAGTGTCGGTGAAACCGAAGAGGGAAATCGTGTAGAATTCCCAATCGTTTACCAAGACGAACAGCTCGGTGTATTAGCCCTGTATTTTTCAGACGGCCAGATGCCCAATGAGCAAGATGAAAAATTGTTGCAGACTTTAAGCGGACAGCTGGGGATTTCCATCGCCAACAACCGCATGGAACAAGAACGCCGCCTGCTTGCTGTCTTGCAGGAACGCAACTTGATTGCGCAAGGTTTGCATGACAGCATCGCGCAAGCTTTGACCTTTTTGAATTTGCAGGTACAAATGCTGGAAAGCGCGTTTGCTTCAGACCAACGCGAGCAGGCCGAAGAAAATATCGGCTTCATCAAAGACGGCGTGCAGGAATGCTACGAAGACGTACGCGAACTTTTGATGAATTTCCGCACCAAAATCAGTAATAAAGATTTTCCTG